>JAPJRA010000199.1:0-1613 GCA_030824835.1 Geminicoccaceae bacterium
GGGCATCGGCTACTCCCCGCGCATCCGCCCGGAGCAGTTCCTGCCGACGTTCGTCCGGCTGCTCGAGACCGGCGCCACGTTCTACAGCGACGGGTCCGGGGCGCTGACCTTGTGCTACGTCGCCTGCGGTCGGCTGCTGGGCTATGTCGAGCCGCACATCAATTCCTGGGACTGCCTCGGCGCCCTGGCCGTGATCGAGGCGGCCGGCGGGATGTCCAACGAGTTCCTGGCGGGCGACGGGCTGCTGCGCGGCAACCGGCTGATCGCCGGGCCGGTGGCGCTCTATCCGGCGCTGGCGGGCCTGGTCGAGGAGAAAGCGCCATGAGTTTTCGCCAGCTGCACGAGGAGCCGGGGGCCTTCATCATCCCGAATCCGTGGGACATAGGCACGGCGCGGATTCTAGCGGCGATGGGCTTTCGCGCGCTCGCCACCACCAGTGCCGGGATGGCGTTCTCCCTCGGCGTGGCGGAGGGGCAGACCGCGCGCGAGGCTGTCCTGAATCACTGTCGGGCCATCGTCGCGGCGACGCCGCTGCCGGTGTCGGGCGATCTCGAGAAGGGCTTCGGGGACAGCCCGGAGAGCGCCGCCGAGACGGTCCGGGCTGCCGCCGGTATCGGCCTGGCCGGCTGCTCGCTCGAGGATCACACGGGCCGGCCGGATGAGCCGATCTACGATCTCACGCTGGCGGTCGAGCGCATCACGGCCGCGGCCGCGGCCGCCCGCGCGCTGCCGGACGACTTCGTCCTGACCGCGCGCTGCGAGAATTTCCTCTGGGGCCGCCCCGACCTCGACGACACGATCAGGCGGCTGCAGGCGTTCGAGCAGGCAGGTGCGGACGTGCTCTATGCCCCGGGCCTGCACGATCTGGGTACGATCCGGACCGTCTGTGCCGCCCTGACCAAGCCGGTCAACGTCGTCATGGGTATGCCCGGCGCCACGTTCGGCCTGGCCGAGCTGGCGGAAGCCGGCGTCAAGCGCGTCAGTGTCGGGTCCGCCCTGGCGCGGCTCGCCTATGGTGCGTTCGTCAGCGCGGCGCGGGAAATGTGCGCGACGGGCACGTTCCGGTTCTCGGAAGGGGCCATGGGCTTCGCGGAGCTGGAGGGCTTTTTCACCGGTGCGAGCAAGGCGTGAGGGAGCGGCTGTTTGCAAGGGGCTGCGGCGGGAGGCGGTGCTCGTGTTAGGATGTGGGCCAGCCAATCTCGGAGCCACGCCATGCGCGCCGCTGCCCCGACGCCGCCTTTGACCCTGGACGATTTTCTCGCCTGGGAGGAGCGCCAGCCCGAGCGGTTTGAGCTGGCGGGTGGCGTCGTGCGGATGATGGCCGGCGGCACCGAGGATCATGATCGGATCGGCGGCAATATCTTCGCGGCGTTGCGCACCCGGCTGCGTGGCAAGCCATGCTCGGCGCACGGCTCGAACCTAAAGCTGCTCAGCCGTGCTTCCGGCGCCGCGATGTACCCGGACGTGTTCGTGCGCTGCGGCCCGCGCGAAGGCGGGCGGACACGGGTCGAGGATGCGGTGGTCGCCTTCGAGGTGCTCTCCGAGGGCACGGCGCAGTTCGACCTGACGCGCAAGCGGCTGGCCTACGAGGCGATCCCGTCGCTGCGCCGGCT
>JAPJRA010000199.1:1623-6719 GCA_030824835.1 Geminicoccaceae bacterium
ATGTCCGGGTGCGGGGTGAGGACGGGAGCTGGCGCGACGAGACGGTCGAGGGGTTGGCGGGTGTGCTGGAGCTGCCGGAGGTGGATCTGTGCCTGACGATGCGGGAGATTTACGAAGACAGTTCGATCGACGCGGCCGGTGCTGGCACGAGCTAAAGGAGTTGCGTCCGCTCCACTCCCGCGGGACGCCAGCATAACCGATGGCGGCGTCCCGCGACAGAGCGGCTTGGCGCGGCGCCTAGGCCGGCGTCATCCAGGTCGCACCCTGGCGCAGCAGGGCGTTGAGGTCGGTGGCGTGGGGCCGGGCGGTCTCGGCGGCTTCCAGGGCCTGGACCTCGGCCTCGTAGCTGGGGCCGGGGAGGTCGAGGATGACGCCGATGGCGACCGGCATCGGCGGCTCGAGGGCGGCCAGCAGGCCGGCCAGCAACGGGTTGGTCTCGTCGTGGTCGAGGATGCCGTCCGTGCCGGCAGGGACGACCTCGAGGCCGATGCCGCCGGGCGTGAGGCGCAGGCCGCGGTCGCGGTCCTTGCCGAACAGGAGGGGCCGGCCGTGGGTGAGGTGGATCTGGGCCTCGGCCTCGACGGACTTGGCCGTGATGCCCGCGAACGCGTCGTCGTTGTAGACGATGCAGTTCTGCAGGATCTCGACCAGCGCCGCCCCTTTGTGGCTACGGGCGCGCTTGAGGATCTCGGGCAGCACCTTCTGCTGGGTGTCGATGCCGCGGGCGACGAAGCGGGCGCCGGCGCCGAGGGCGAGCTTGAGCGCCGAGAGCGGCGCGTCTAGGGAGCCCTGCGGCGTGCTCGGGCTGCGGGTGCCGCGGCGCGAGGTCGGCGAGGCCTGGCCCTTGGTGAGGCCGTAAATCTCGTTGTTGAACAGCAGGATCTGCAGGTCGAGGTTGCGCCGCAGCGCGTGGATCAGGTGGTTGCCGCCGATCGAGAGCAGGTCGCCGTCGCCGCCGACGACCCAGACGTCGAGCTCGGGATTGGCGAGCTTGACGCCGGTGGCGACAGCGGGCGCGCGGCCGTGGATGGTGTGGAAGCCGTAGGTCTCGACATAGTAGGGAAAGCGCGCGGCGCAGCCGATGCCGGAGACGAACACCGTCTGCGCCGGGTCGGCCTGGAGATCGGCCAGCGCCTTCAGCACCGCCTTCAGGATGGCGTAGTCGCCGCAGCCGGGGCACCAGCGGACTTCCTGGTCGGTGGCGTAGTCCTTGGGCTGGCGGAGGACGGGGGCGTTCATGCGATCAGGCCTCCAGGGCCGCTTCGATGGCGGCGTCGAGCTCGGCCACGGTGAAAGGCTTGCCGGTGACCTTGGACAAGCCCCTGGCAGGGACGAGATACTCGCTGCGCAGCACGGTCACGAGCTGGCCATGGTTCATCTCGGGCACCACGATCCGCTCGAAGCTGCGGAGCAGCTGGCCCAGATTCGTCGGCAGCGGCCAGATGTGGCGCAGGTGGACGTGGGCCACGTCCAGGCCGCGGGCGCGGGCGTTGGCGACCGCGCGGGCGATGGGCCCGTAGGTGCTGCCCCAGCCGACGACGGCCAGCCGGGCGCCAGCAGCGCCATCCTCGCAGCCTTGCTCCGGCAGATCGTCGGCGACGCGTAGGACCTTGTTCCAGCGGGCCTCGGTCATGCGCTGATGGTTGTCGGGGTCGTAGGAGATGTTGCCGCTGTCGTGGTCCTTCTCGATGCCGCCGATGCGGTGCTCGAGGCCGGGCGTGCCGGGCCGGACCCAGGGACGGACGAGACGCTCGTCGCGCAGGAACGGCTGGAAGCCTTCGGGCTCGGTGCGGAACCGCGCCGGGAAGGCGGGCGTCGCGTCGACGTCGGGGATCAGCCAGGGCTCGGAGGAGTTGGCGAGGAAGCCGTCGGTCAGCAGCATGACCGGGGTCATGTGGTGGACGGCCAGGCGCACCGCCTCGCGCGCCATGGCGAAGCAGTCGGACGGGCTGGCGGCGGCCAGCACCACGATCGGCGTGTCGCCGTTGCGGCCGTAGACCGCCTGATAGAGGTCGGACTGCTCGGTCTTGGTCGGCAGGCCGGTAGAGGGGCCGCCGCGCTGGGCGTTGACGATGACCAGCGGCAGCTCGGTGGCGACGGCAAGGCCGATGGCCTCGGTCTTCAGCGCGATGCCCGGGCCGGAGCTGGCGGTGACGCCGAGGCTGCCGGCGTAGGAGACGCCGATCGCGGCGCAGACGGCGGCGATCTCGTCCTCGGCCTGGAACGTCGTTACCCCCATGCCGCGCAGCTTGGCCAGATGGTGCAGCAGGGCCGAGGCGGGCGTGATCGGGTAGGAGCAGAAAACGAGCTTCAGCGCGGCCTTGCGTGCGCCGTCGAGCAGGCCGAAGGCCAGCGCCTCGTGGCCGGTGATGGTGCGGTAGAGGCCAGGCGCCGTGGCAGCGCGGGCTACGTGGTAGGCCGGGAGCTGGATGAGCTCGGCGGTCTCCGCGAGGGCATGGCCGGCGTTGAGCGCGGCGACGTTGGCCGCGGCCACGGCGGGACTGTCCTTGAAGCGGCGCTCGAGCCAGCCGACGGTGGGTGCCCGGTCGCGGTCGAACATCCAGTAGACCAAGCCCAGCGCGTAGAAATTCTTGCAGCGCAGCTGCTCGCGCGACGTAAGGCCGGTGTGCTTGGTGGCGGCCTTGGTGCCAGAGGAAAGGTCGATCGCGATCACCCGGTAGGCGTCGAGGCTGCCGTCGTGGCGCGGGTCGGCGGCGAGGCCCGCCTTCTTCAGGCTGCGCTCGTCGAAGCTGCCGTCGTCGATGATGACGGTCCCGCCGGGGCGGACGTCGGCGAGATTCGTCTTCAGCGCCGCAGGATTCAACGCCACCAGCACGTCCGGGCTGTCGCCGATGGTGTAGATCCGGCGGGAGCCGAAATGGATCTGAAAGGCCGAGACACCAAACGTGGTGCCGACCGGAGCGCGGATCTCGGCCGGAAAGTCAGGGAATGTTTCCAGATCGTTGCCGGCAAGGGCGGTGACCTGCGTGAACTGGGCACCTGTCAGCTGTATGCCATCGCCACTGTCGCCGGCAAACCGCACCACCGCGGAATCGAGCTCGCGTCGACCATCCGTCGTCGCCAGCCGCCTGTCCTCGATCACCGTCGCCACAGCCATCATCCCATTCGCTGCACACTGCTGGGCAGTTTACGCCCGCTCGGGACGGTGCTTCTAGACCGGCACGGTGTCATTGATCCAGCGCATTTTACACATGGCTGGTGCGAAGCACCGTGTATTACATTAAAATAACGTGTTAATGCAGCATGGGCCGCTTCAGGAACGTGCGCCGGTCGGCGGTCTGGCAGGTGAGGGTGCGTTGGCGGCCGTCACGCAGCAGGGTGAGCTGCACAGCGACACCGGCGGCACCCTGGGCCCACAGCCGGCGCCAAAGGTCGCCGAGATCCTCGATCTCAGCGCCGTCGATCTCGGTCACGGCATCACCTTCGGTCACGCCAGCCCTGGCTGCCGGGCCGCCCGGGGCCAGCCCGGTGACGACCACGCCGTCCTCGGAATCCGTGGCGAACAGCCCGAGCCAGGGCCGCGGCGGCTGGTCGACGCGGCCGAAGCGCAGGAGGTCGTCGAGGATCGGCGGCAGCAGGTCGATGGGCACGATCATATTGCCGATCAGGCTCTGCCCCTCGCGGGCCACCTCCTGCACGAGCAGCGAGCCGATGCCGATCAGGCTGCCGTCGGGGCCGATGCAGGCTGCCCCGCCCCAGCGCGGATGGGCGGGGGCAGTGAACAGCGCGGTATCCAGGTAATATTCCCAGTAGCCGGCGAACGGGCGCTTGGCGGCCAGGCGGGCACTCAGCGAATCGCTGGCGCCGCGGCCGCCGGCCACGACCACCGGATCGCCGGTGTCCAGCGACTGGCTCTTGCCCAAGGGCAGCGTCGGCGTGCCGAGTGGCGCCAGGGCCTGGACCAAGCCGAACCCGGTGCTCTGGTCGAAAGCTACGACATGCGCCGGGGCCGCGGTCTGGCGGGAGGTGGTCAGCCAGACACGCTCGGCCTCGGTGATCAGGTAGCCGATGGTGAGGATCAGACCATTGTCGCCGATCACCACCCCGTTGCCGCGCCGCTCGGTGCCCAGCGCCGCGGCGGTGAACGCGTCTGGGGCAATCTCCGCCCGAATGGTCACCACCGACGCCAGCGCCTCGGCCAGATCGTAGTCCAGCTCGGCGGGATCGGGACGCGCCACCGGCGGGATGTCGTCGTCATCGTCATCCGCGACCATGCGATTGCCTTTACGAAGTGATCGGTCGAGGATCGACGCCTGCCGAGGGCAGGTCAACCGCCGATCGCATCGGATGGCCAGCGAGGCCGCTCCGATGCCGGCGCGGGGATCTCGAAGCGGAATCGAGCATGGTGGCCGAGCAGCAATCCTACCTGACGGTGTCCGAGGTGGCCGTGCTGCTTCGTCTGAAGGAGCGCCGTGTCTACGCCCTGGCCCGGGCCGGCACGCTGCCGGCGCGGCGGATGACCGGCAGGCTGCTGTTCGACCGGGCCGAGATCGAGTTGTGGCTCGCGGCGCGGGCGCCGCTGCCGACAGCGCCTCAGGCCCCGGCGGTGCTGGTCGGCAGCCACGACCCGCTGCTGGACTGGGCGCTGCGTGAATCGACCAGTGGCATCGCCAGCTTCTGCGACGGCAGCCTGGACGGGCTCAAGCGGCTGGGGCAGGGCGAGGCCATTGCCGCCGGGCTGCATCTGGCCGAGCCGGACGGGGCCGGCTGGAACCGGACTTATGTCGAGCGGCAGCTGGGCTCGCTCCCGGTGGTGCTGCTCGAATGGGCGTGGCGGGAGCGGGGGCTGATCGTGCCCGCGGGCAATCCGCTGCGGATCAGCGGCATCGAGCATCTGGACGGCCGTCGGCTGGTGCCGCGGCAGCCGCAATCCGGCAGCCAGCGCCTGCTGGAGAGCCTGTTGCAGCGGCCGGGTGGCACGTCGGTACCGGTCGCGCGCAACGAGGCCGATGCGGCCCTCGCGGTGGCTGACGGCAAGGCCGACGCCGCCTTCGGCCTGCTCTGCATGGCCCGCCAGTTCCGGCTGGATTTCGTGCCGATCCTGCGCGAGCGCTTCGATCTCGTCGTGACGCGGC
>JAPJRA010000200.1 GCA_030824835.1 Geminicoccaceae bacterium
CGAGGCTACCAGTGCCGGCCTGCAGGCGGCGGGCCTTGAGGTGCTGCTGATCGGCCTCGGCGCCACGCCGATGATGTACTTCGCCGTCCACCAGCTGGGTGCCGACGGCGGCGTCATGATCACCGGCTCGCACAACCCGCCGGACTATAACGGCTTCAAGATGATGCTGGGCACCAAGCCGTTCTACGGCGACCAGATCAAGGAGCTGGGGCTGATCGCCGGTGCCGGCGACTTCACCCATGGTGCCGGCAAGCCGACCCCCGTCGACGTGTTCGGGGCCTATATCGACCGCCTCGCCGCCGACTACCACGGCACCCGGCCCTTGTCGGTGGCCTGGGACTCCGGCAATGGCTCGGCTGGACCTGCCATGGAAGCGCTGGTGGCCCGCCTGCCCGGCCGCCACACCTGCCTGTTCGCCGCCGTCGACGGCAACTTCCCCAACCATCACCCCGATCCCACCGAACCGCACAATCTGGAGGATCTGATCCGCACCGTGACCGAAGGCGGCTATGAGCTGGGCATCGGCTTCGACGGCGACGGCGACCGGATCGGCGTCGTCGACGGCGAGGGCCGCATCGTCTACGGCGACCAGATCCTGCAGATCCTGGCGGCCGACCTCCTGGCCCGCCATCCGGGCTCGACCATCATCGCCGACGTCAAGACCAGCCAGAGCTTCTTCGACGAGGTGGCACGGCTCGGCGGCGTGCCCCTGATGTGGAAGACCGGCCACAGCCTGGTGAAGGCCAAGATGACCGAGGTCGGCTCGCCGCTGGCCGGCGAGATGTCCGGCCATATCTTCTACAAGGACGGCTTCTACGGCCACGACGATGCGCTCTACGTCGCCGTCCGCCTGCTCGATATTTTGGCCCGCGGCACGGTCACCATGACCGGGCTCAAGGATGCCATGCCGGTCGCCTATAATACCCCCGAGATCCGCTTCGACTGCCCAGAGACCCGCAAGTTCGGCGCCATCGCCGAGGTCAAGGCCAACCTCGCGGCCGAGGGTGCCGAGGTCGACGACATCGACGGCGTGCGGGTCAAGACCACGGACGGCTGGTGGCTCGCCCGTGCGTCGAACACCCAGGCCGTGCTCGTGGTTCGCGCCGAGGCCAGCTCGCCCGAGGGCCTCGAGCGGCTGAAGACCACCGTGCGTGACCAGCTCGCCCGGGTCGGCATCGAGGCTCCGGCAGGTTTTTGACGACGTCCGGCGCCGGCAGCGCTTCCTGCCGGCGCCGGCTTCCACCACGTCCTCTCTCCGCACCGGGCTGCGTCATGCACCCGGTCGAAGCCGCAGGCTGATTTTTACTGCTGTTTTGATGTCGCGGCGTTCCAGCTCCCAGCCTCGGGACCCGGAAGCTCTGACCACAACATACGATGGTACAGAAAGCAGACACCGACCACGGCTGACGAGCCGATGTTCTTTCAAGCGGTCCATCCACGCGGTGCATTGGGCCACTGAAAACATGCCTGCGACATCGTGGAAATAAGTATCGCAGCCGGAGTCTGCCGATAAGTACCGACGATCGCGTTATATTTCTCTTGAGACGCCCGTACCGGATTCAACTTGTGACCTCACTTGGCCGGTGGCATGCATCGCCGAAGAGGGATGTTGGACGGTGACGGTTCAGGTCACAATCATGTTGCTGGTCGGAATTCCCCGAGAGCGGCGTTGACAGTGGAGGCTGGATGGGCGATGGGCATCGTCCTGACGGGTGTCTCGCTGTCGGATGGGCTTGATGGTCACGCCGGCACCCCCGCCATGGAGGATTGGGCCGGCCACGGTGCGCTCTCTGGTCGTGCCATGGCCGGGGCGCTCGTCCTGCTGGGTTTGCGAGTCACTATATCGCAGATGGGTAAGCAAGCCTGGATTGCAGCCGTCAAAGTAGCGCGACAAAATTCGGTGAGTGCCGGTTTGGTCAGCTACTATTTAGTTCATTAAATAGTAATGAAACTAGACAGCTCGGTTCATGCCTGTTGCATGATTGGCGCGGCATGCGGTGAAACGCATACCGACACATTGCTCCTTGGGGTGGTTTAGTATCCGGTTTTATTCTCTTTTTTGTTATCGTTGACTTGTGGCGTCGGCGTGGTCGCGACTGGGAGTTTGATGGTGCGTTGGTGGTTCGACATTCGGAAAGCCGTGCGGTTCCTGCCGGTTTGCATGGTGATGCTGGTGGCCGTGCCGGGCTCGGCGCGCGCCGTCGACTGGCTCCAGTACATCGCCTCGTACGGCGACCTCATCAGGGCTTTCGGCGCCAATGCCGCCGCCGGTCAGCAGCATTACGTGCTCCACGGCCAGGCCGAGGGCCGCCAGCTCGACGCGTTCGACGAGAATCAATATCTGGCCAACTATGCCGACCTGCGCGCCGCCTTCGGCACCAATGGCGCCGCGGCCACGATCCACTACATCACCCACGGCTTCTTCGAGGGCCGGACCGCAGCACCGCTGAACCGGAACGTCCTGCTGATCATCGCGGACGACATGGGCGTCGACGTCAGCAACTTCTATCCGGGCACAGCCAATCGCTTCGCCACCACCCCGCCCGCGCCGGTGACGCCTAATCTGGCCGCCCTGGCCAGCCGGGGGGTCACGTTCTCCAATGCCTGGGCCTACATGGAGTGCTCGCCGACGCGGGCGACCATCTTCACCGGCCGTTACGGCTTCCGGACCGGCATCGGGCAGTGGATCGAGGAAGGACGGCCGTCGCTGTCGGAACGCGAGTTCGAGCTGCCGGAGGCGATCCTGGCCGGGCCGCCCCGGCCGCGGGACCTCACCTTCGTCGGCAAATGGCACCTCAGCCGCCAGAGCGAGGGGCTGGGTGCGCCCAACCGCCACGGCTGGCCGCATTACATCGGGCCGGTGTCCGGCGGCGGGCTGCAGAACTACTTCAACTACTCCAAGGACGTCGACGGGGTGAAGCGGCCGGGCAACGGCTACGCCACCACGGATCAGGTGAACGATGCGCTCAATGCCATCCGCCAGGCGAGGGCGGCGCAGCGTTCCTATTTCGTGGTCCTGTCGTTCAACACGCCGCACATCCCCTATCACCTGCCGCCGCTCGATCTGCACAATTACGACTTCCTGCCGCCCTACACGCCGGGCCGCCCGCCGCGCCCGTACTACGAGGCCATGGTCCAGTCCATGGACACCGAGATCGGCCGGCTGATGCGCGAGGTCGACCTGACCTCGACGACGGTGATCTTCCTCGGCGACAACGGCACCCCCGGCGATGTCATCGCGCCACCCTACCAGGGCGGCAAGAGCAGCATCAGGGAGACCGGCATCCGCGTGCCGATGGTGATCGCGGGCGCCGGCGTGACCAACCCGGGCCGGATCGTCACCGGGCTCGCCAGCTCGGTCGACCTCTACCCGACCATCCTGGAGCTGACGGGCATCAAGGCACAGTCGGTGGTGCCGCCTGGCGTCAAGATCGACGGCGTCAGCCTGCTGCCCTACCTCAGCGGCGCCCCCCCGGTTACCGTGCGTGCCACGGTCTACAGCGAGAAGTTCCGGCAGACCTTCGACAATGGCTACGTGCGCGCCATCCGCAACATGACGTTCAAGCTCGTCACCCGTCCCGGCGGCTGGCAGCAGCTCTTCAATCTGGCGGCCGACCCGCTCGAGCGGACCAACCTCTTGAGCCGGCCCCTGTCGCCCGTCGAGAGCGCCAACCTCGCGGCTCTTTCCCAGCAGATGGCGGCGCTGCTCGCCAGCCGCTGACGCCGGCCCGCCGCGGGCCCGGTCGACCGCCGGTCGGGCCCGGCACACCGTGAACGCTCCCCCGTCTTTCTTGCCCCGGATTGATCTGCCGCAAGGCGCGCGGCCGCGGTCCGGGGCAAGGTCATGCTGCGAGTCCGAATCCCAAGGGAGCAGCATCATGCGGAGCATCATCACGGCCACCGTCGCCCTCGCGGCTCTGGCGTGCGCCTCGCCCGGCCGGGCGGCCGGGCCGGTCACCGTCAAGGTCGCCCTCATCGACATGTCCGCCGCCATCGGCATGGGCATGGCTGGCCGCGGCATGCGCGGCGGGCAGATGATGCCCGATGGCTGGGGCCGGGACGGCGACCTCGGCGGCTGGATGGGGCCGGGCATGATGGGCCACGGCGCCATGCCCCCCGGCATGATGGGCGGCATGATGTCGATCCGCACCGACCATCCGGGCGTCGCCGCCGGCCCGGTGCGCTTCGACGTCACCAACTGGTCGAAGAGCATGCTGCACGAGATGCTGGTCGTGGCCGTCGACGAGAGCGATGCCCCCCTCCCCTACGACTACGCCAAGGGCCGCGTCGTCGAGGACCAGGTGCACATGCTGGGCGAGACCGGGGAGCTGCCGCCCAACGCCTCGGCCACGCTCGACCTCGACCTGCCCGCCGGCACCTACCTTTTGATCTGCAACCTCCAGGGCCACTACGCCGCCGGCATGGCGGCCCCGCTCGCCGTGACGCCGTAACCGCGACGCGCGGGCGCTGCCGCCGGGGTGCGGAAAGCGGGCCATTGGAATCGACCGGGCATCGGGTCTAGGTTTCCTGGCGGCGGGCTCGACGCCGCCACAGGGAGGAAACCAGATGAAGTATCTAGGACCTTTACTCGTCCTGGCCGGCCTCGGCCTCGCCACCGCCGCCCGGGCGGAGTGCAGCCCCGAGAGCTGGCAGGACTGCAAGGGCAAGCCCTGGGTCACCGGCGAGACCATGGACACGCCCATCGGCGAGAAATGGTGGCCGAACAAGCTCTGGGGCGGCGACGACGAGGCGGGCTCGACCAACTGGTTCACCAAGCCCGAGGTCGTGCTGCGCGCGCTGGGCGAGGCCGACAAGGGCAAGGTCTACAAGCTGGGCCGCCCCTACGATGCCGAGATGCCGACCTTCGGGCCGCGCAAATGGGTGCTGCGCATCCCGGGCGCGCCGACGGGCGGGCCGTTCGCCGCCAGCTCCACGGTCTACCACGACGAGTATCTGGCGACCGAGATCGGCCAGATCGGCACCCAGTTCGATGGGCTGGGCCATATCGGCGTCGCCGCCAGCACGACCGACAAGAGCAAGATGTACTACTATAACGGCGTCACCGAGGCCGAGATGTTCGACGAGACCGGCCTGAAGAAGAACGGCACCGAGAAGCTGCACCCGATCGTCGCCCGCGGCATCCTGATCGACGTCGCCGCCGCCAAGGGTGTGGACATGCTCGACAAGGGCTACGAGGTCACCATGGCCGACGTGAAGGCGGCGCTCGAGAAGCAGGGCATGGCCGACTTCGCGTTCCAGGAGGGCGATGGCATCTTCTTCCACACCGGCTGGGGCAATCTGTGGAAGAAGGACAATGCCCGCTTCAACGCCGGCGAGCCCGGCTACGGCATGGAGGTGGCGCGCTGGATGTCCGACGACGTCAAGGCCGGCATCTACGGCTCCGACACCTGGGCCGGCGAGGTCGTGCCCAACCCCGACCCGGGCTGCGCCTTCTGCGTGCACGAGCACATGCTGACCCGGCACGGCATCGTCCACCAGGAGAACGCCAACTTCGACGACCTGATCGCCGACAAGGTCTACCGCTTCACCTACATCTACAGCCCGATGCCGATCGCCGGCGCCACCGGCTCGGCCGGCTCGCCGATCGCCATCGACTGACCGGGCGGAGCCTGCCGAGGAAGGCGGCCGCGCGCCGCCCTTCCCGGCAGGTACCCCGATTGCAGACGCGCCGGGCCGCGACGCCCCGCTCCAGCTGCCTGCGCCATGTCGTCGTCGCGACGGGCTCGTTGCGAGGCCACGGCTTTCGCACCGGAGAAAAGCGCGCCGCCGCTGATACAGGTTAGTGCTGCGAGGACTTGGCTGGCTATGGTGACGACTGCCTCCCTCGTTGACTTGGCTGAGCCTTCGGGCTCGGCACCTTTTTCCAGCAGCCGGGTCGTGGGGAAGCTGTCGCCAGGGGAGCCTACCGGCGATGATCGAGACCATCCATCCCGCCGACCCCGCTCCGCGAAGCGGCGAGACTTCCCCGCCCTCGCCGGCTAGCATGACACCGGCAGGGGAGGCGCCGAGCATGGCGAACGACCGTTCCATATCGGATCATTGGGGTGAGGGCGACGTCCTGGGCCGCATCCTGGACGCCGTCCGGGCCGCCGGCCTGTCGCCCGACACGCTGACCGTCGACCAGCTCGCCCCGGTCGACCATTTCCACGCGCGCGGCTTCGCCGCCACCAAGGAGCTGGCCGACGCCCTGCCGATCCGGCCAAGCTACCGGCTGGTCGACATCGGCTGCGGCATCGGCGGGCCGGCGCGCTACCTCGCCCAGCGCTTCGACTGCCATGTCGCCGGCATCGACATCACCGCCCCGTTCGTGGACGCGGCCAACCGGCTGACCGCGCTCGTCGGCCTGGAAGGCAGGGTCACGGCCGAGCTCGGCGATGGCCGGCACCTCCCCTACCCCGACCAGAGCTTCGACGGCGGCTACACCCAGCACGTCACGATGAACGTCGCCGACCGGGCGGGCTTCTTCAAGGAGGCGTTCCGGGTCCTCAAGCCCGGCGCCTTCTTCGCGCTCACCGAGCACGGCCTGGGGGAGCGCGGTGATCCCCACTACCCGCTGCCCTGGTCCGACGACGGCACCGGCGCCTACCTCCTGCCCCCGGCGGCGACCGTGGACCTGCTCGCCGAGGCCGGCATCGACATCACCGCCCCGTTCGTGGACGCGGCCAACCGGCTGACCGCGC
>JAPJRA010000201.1:0-5422 GCA_030824835.1 Geminicoccaceae bacterium
GGATCCCGGCACCCGCCGACGGGCTGACATAGCCGATCCGGGCCCGCAGGCGGCCGAGACGGGCATCGAGCTCCGCCCGTAGCGCCGGCAGGCGTGCCTCGGTCAGCCGCGGTGGCAGCTGCCCGGGCCGGTCCAGCTCATGGCCGGTGAAGACGATCACCGTGGGCGGTGCCAGCAGGCGCAGGGCGGCGTCAGGGATGGGAATGCCGGCCCGGCCCAGCTCCAGCACCAGTTGGCGGAGGGTCACCACCAGCGTGTAGTCCGTCCCCGCCGCCGCCACGGCCGCCGCGCGCACCTCGAGCCGCTCCGCCGGCTCGGTCAGGATCAGGCCGGCGAGAAGCAGGCCCGCCTCGTCCCGAGCCTGGCCGGTGTGCGGTGCAGCCAAGGCCGCCTGGGCATGGTGGTGGGCGCGATCCGGCATGACGGCGAGGTGGGCGAGGGTTGCGGCATGCGCGCAGGCCCATACACCCGGCTCGCGCTTGGCGACGAGCTGGGCCAAGCGCACCGCCTCGGCCAGCGGTGTGGTCGTCCCCGACTGACGCCAGGCTTCGTGGTAGACGTCGATCACCCGTACGAGATCGGCGTTGCGTCCGGCCGCGGTCACGCGATCGAGCCACGGTGTCAATTGCAATACGGCCTCGTTCACGGCGCCGGTGCGAGCCAGCGCCAGGGCCCGCAGAACACGTAGGCTGCCATTTTGCGTGAACAGGTCGAGGCCGGCGTTGGCGGCCTCGAACGCCTGGAAGACCAGGCCTGCCGCCAGTTGGGCTTCGACCGCGGCCACGATCTCCGTGGCCGTCGTGTCCGCCGGCATCAGCGCGTGGCCCGGGTACTGAGACGCACCCGGTTGCGGTCGCCCTCGCGACGATAGCTGACCTCGTCCATGAAGGAGCGTACCAGATGCACCCCGAGCCCGCCTATCGGCCGATCGTCCAGGTCCTGCTCCAGGTCGGGTGGGGCCGCGTCGGCGAAAGGGTCGAACGGTCTGCCGTCGTCCTCGACCTCGGCCGTGATCATGCCGTCGGCGAGAGCCAGGCGGACGTGGATGGCATGGACGCCGTCGTCGTCATAGCCATGGCAGATGACGTTGGTGACCAGCTCCTCCAAGGTCAGGTTGAGCTGGAAGACGAGCTTGGCCGGCAGGTCGTGTTCCTCGCCGAATGCCTCCACGGTCTCGGCCAAGCCTGGGATCTCGTCGAGACTGTTTGAGATCTCGATCTCGACCTGGTCCATGGTATCACTGAACAGCCGCCAGGGCCTCGGCGGAGCCCGGCCAGATCGACAGGATCCGGTCGAAGCCGCTGACCTCGAGGACCTCGAGGATATTCTCGCGCACGGCAAACAGGCCGAACCGGCCATTGGCCGCCTTCTGTCGCTTGGCCGCCATCAACAACACCCGCAGACCGGCGCTGCTGACGAACTCGAGCTGCGTGCAGTCGACCAGTACCGTGGGCTCGCCGGCCTCGACCCGGCCGAGCAGATCGACCTCGAACTGCTTGGCGGTCTTGCTGTCGATCCGGCCACTGGGCGCCAGGATCAGGACATCGCCAACGCGTTGCTCGCTGCACTCCATTGCTTCCCATCCTCCCGCGCCACCCGCTGGTCTTGTACGGCGCCGTGGTAACACAAGGCCACACATGTGATGTCGTCAGCCTGCGGCTCTGAGCCGGCGAACGTGCGGATATCGTCGAGCACGAGCTCGATCATCGCCCCGGCATGGTGGGTCCGGGAGGCCACCAATCGGGCGGCCAAACGCTCGACGCCGTACTCCTCGCCACCCGGCCCGATGGCCTCGGTGATGCCGTCCGTGAAGAACAGTACGGTGTCGCCGGGCAGGACGTCGACGCTGGCCTCGGCATAGGGGACGTCGTCGAAGACCGCCAAGGCCATCCCGCCGGTGCGGGGGAGGAACTGGGTCTGGTCGCCCCGCATCAGGATCGGCGGGTTGTGCCCGCCATTGGCATAATCCAGCCGGCCGGTCCGCCGATCGAAGATCCCGTAGAACACCGTGACGAACAGCTCCTCATGGTTGTTCTGGAGCAGCAGCTCGTTGAGCCGCTCGAGGCAGGGCCCCGGACTGTCGAAGCGCTGGGCCACGGCGCGCAGCAGGGTCCTGGCGATAGCCATGAAGAGGGCGGCCGGCACACCCTTGCCCGACACGTCGGCGACGACGATGCCGATGCGCGAGTCGTCCAGCTCGAAGAAGTCGTAGCAGTCGCCGCCGACCTCGCGCGCCGGCACCATCCGCCCGACCAGCTCGAGATCGTCGGTCGCCGGCAGCGCCTCGGGCAGGCTGGCGAGCTGCACCCGCTGGGCGATCTCCAGCTCCTGCTGCAGGGCGAGGTAGGCGGTCTTGGTCTCCAGCGCCGCGCGCAGCTCCGTGATCAGCTCGCCCATGCGCTCCTGCTGGTCGCGCACCCGCGTCGCCATCTTCTCGAAGGCCAGCGCCATCAGGCCCAGGCCTTCGGCACCCTGCGCGTCGAGGATCCCGACATTGGTCTGCCGCTGGGTCTCCAGCCGGGTTTCGATCTCCTGGATCTCCCGCAACACCTCATGCCGCGCTGCCGGGTCGAGCGTAGCCGCGAGGCCGGCCATCTCGCGCCGGATGAACCGCTCCTGACGGTCGCGCTGCTTCTCGCGGGCCCGGCGCAGCCGGGCGAAGGCCAGCATCTCCTTGCGCAGACGGCCCACCGCCTCGCCGATGCGGCTGACCTCGTCCTGGTGTGTGCCGGGATCGAGCTGCACCGTCGTGTCGCCCTGGGCCAGGGCGTTGAGCGCGCCCACGGCCGTGCCGAGGCGCCCCAGCGCGTGGCGCAGATAGAGGTAGAGGGCACTCAGCGCCAGCAGCAGGAACAGACCAAACAGGGCGGCCGAGACCCAGATGATGAGCTGCTGGTGGCGGTAGGACGCGGTGATATCCTTGGCCATCACCAGCCAGCCGACAAGGTTGCCGAGGTCGGCCGACACCGGGATCATGATCAGCGAGCGCTCGCTGTCACCCATGTCGATCAGGGTCTCGGTTTGACGGAGATCGATCTCGCGGCCGGCCGTCATCGCATCCCACAGGGCGAGGTCGGTGCCGGCCAGCGCACGGCCGCGCCGGTTGACGAACAGCACCTCGTCGCCGGTGCTGGCCTTCATCTCCTCGAGCGCGACCTCGATATCCGTGGCCATGACGCCGGCGCCGACGATCCGGCCGTCCAGTCGTAGCGGCAGGCCGACGATCATGGCGACGTTGCGCTCGGCGTCGTTGCCGATGCCGCGCAGGCGGATGCCCCTGTCGAGCAGCCGCTTGGTCGCGGCAGGCGACATGATCGGCGTCGGGAACAGGCTGGGTGCCGACGAGTAGAGCAGGGTGCCGTCGCCACCGACGATGTCGAGCCGGGGAGCCACCTTCTCCCGGCGAAGCTCGGTCACGAGCTCGCCCGCGCGCACGGCGAGATCGGCACGGTTGTTGGTCGCCACGAATCTTGCCGTGGGCGCGTCCTCGGCCACGATCCACGCCTTGTCTTCCATGCGCTGGATCACGCCCTCGACGACCTTGCGCCACAGCGTCGACCGGTCGCCGACGACGGACTGGACATATTGCTCGCGTGCCGTTTCCTCGCGCAGCTGCAACTCGACCGCGGCGCCGAGGATGATCGATATGCCGAAGCCCAGCGTGATCAGGATGACGCGTGTGCGGATGAGCATGGGCTAGCGGATGATGTCGGCGATGCCGAGCACGCGCATCGGCGGGTAGAAGCCCAGCTCCTTGATCACCGGCATGTTGAGGACCAGGGAGAAGCGGGAGAGCTGCGCCACCGGCAGCTGGCCCGGCGCCTTGCCGGCGATCAGGATCTTCTCGGCCTGGCTCGCGGTGAGCTTGCCCAACGCATAATAGGGGCTGACGAGGCCGGACATGGCCCTGGAGTTCTTCAGCGGCAGCTCGGTCGCGGCGAACGTCGGCAGCTGCTGCTGGATCGCCGTGCCGGTGAGCGCGTCCGCATGCACGGCGGTGAAGCTGTCCGGCCCGATATAGAGCCACTGGGCACCTTCCGCCTTGGCTTCCTGGACCAGCCGCGGCACGGCCTCGCCCATGGGGTTCCCGCTGCCGTCCAGCGGCGCCGGTTTCTCCAGGAGGTGGAACTGCCCTGCCGCCGCCCGGTCGCGCAGCTCGGCGATGTTGATCAGGGAATTCTGCTCGGCCGGGTTGTACACGACGGCGAGGCTGCGGGTGGGGCGGTAGTTCTGGATCGCCGCGAGCTGCGAATCGATCGGTGCCAGGAACCGCACGCCAGTGACGTTGCCGCCGGGGGCGTCGTCGTCCACCACCAGCTTGGCCGCGCGCGGATAGGCCACCAAGGTGAAGACGGCCGGGATGTCGGTGATGTATTTCGAGGGGTCGCGCGCATCACTCGGGCCGACGATGCCCAAGGTGGAGGTCGTGCCCCAGGTATAGATGAGGTCCGGGCGCAAAGCGCGGATCTCGGCGACGAACCCCGGCAACTTGGAGCGATCCGTGTTCAGGTCGCGGACGATCAGCTCGTGGCGGATGCCACGCTCGTTCAGGTAGGCTTCGAAACCCTGCTCGACGTCGGTCTTGCCACGCCAGAGGACCATGTAGATGCGGTAGGTGCGCCCGGCTGCCGCCCGAGCGCCGGCCGGGCCCAGCAGCAGCCCGGCCATCGCCGCCCGCAGGAAGGCCGACCGCCTCACGTCGGCCCCCGGAGCAGCTGCTGCGCCGGCGCCGGCGGCCGCAGCCGGCTGAGGGCGAACGCCAGCGAGCACAGGATCACCAGGCTCCCCATGGCGGCCGTCGCCGTCGGATAGTCGAAGTTCCCCAGGAAGATCGCCGCCACCAGCGGGCCGATCACCGTGCCGAGCCGCTCCAGCAGCCGGTAGGCCGCCAGCACCGTGGCACTGCCGAGACTGCGCTCATAATCGAGCGCGATCTCGTGGATGACCGCGAGCTGGTTGGGCAGCGCAGCGGCTTGGCCGACCCCGAGGGCGATGATCGCGATGAGCACGGTCCAGCTGCTCGAATGCCCGAGGACAAACAGACAGCCAAGGCCCGAGACGATGCCGCCGACGGCCACGAACACCGCATGGCGACCGAGCCCGTCGGCCCAGCGGGCGATCAGCGGTGCCAGGATCACCGTGGCGACGCCGTAGGTCATCATGATCCGGCCGATCGCCGGCTGGCTATTGTGCAGCTCGAACAGATAGAGCGGCGCCAGGTAGAACAGGAAGCCGGCCAGGATCAGCTTGCCGGGGATCGCGGCGAACAGCACGGCCGCCAGGAAGCGGAAGTCGCGCAGCAGGATCGCGATGTCGCCCAGCCCGAGGCCGCGCCGCCGCCCGGTCGTCGTGCGCTGGTCGTCCAGGGCCGCGTAGACGATCCAGGCCGCAGCCAGGGCCAGCGCCGCCGAGACCAGGAAGG
>JAPJRA010000201.1:5432-6699 GCA_030824835.1 Geminicoccaceae bacterium
ATCCGGTCGGCGATGATCCCGCCGATGGACGGCCCGCAAATGCCGGCCGCGGCGACGGCACCCACGAAGATGGCCATGCCCTGGGCGCGGCTGCCGGTAGTCGTCGTCTGCGCGATATAGGCTTGGCTCGCGATGAAGATCATCCCGTAACCGACCGCCGACAGCGCGCGCCAGAAGAGGAAGTCGTAGATGTTGTGGGCGAAGCAGGCGCCCGCATAGCCCGCCATCACCGGCAGCACCGCCAGCAGGAAGATGCGCCGCGCGCCGTAGCGGTCGGTGAGGATGCCGGCCAGTGGCGTTACCAAGGCCACGGTCGCCATGAACACCGTGATCGGCAGGCCAACCACCATGGCCACGCTAAGCCCGCGGATAGGCTCGTACAGCTCGCGGACGAACAGGGGCAGGAACGATCGCGACAGCTCCTCAGAGAACATGAACAGGAACAACGGCGCCCGGATGCGCATCCCGAACCGCGATTCGACCCGGGCCTCCGCCTCGGGCTCGGCGAACCGGAAGCGCCGGCCGAGATTGGTGACGGCGGCTTCGATCCGGGCCGCGAGGCCGGTCTGGTCGGGCCAGGCGCGGATCGACTCGGCGAGGTAGACGTAGGCGTCCGGGCTGGAGCGCGGTGGAGTGGCGCGACCTCTCCGGCGGCATCGTCGCGCTGCACCGCGCCACCGCCTGATTTACGCAACGCATTCGTGCGTTAAATGCCCAGGTCAGACGCGGTATGACACGGGTGCGAGGGGGGTTCGCGGGATGTGACGGCGGCCTCTATGCTGAGGGATCGCCGGACTTCGTGAAGCATTTCACGAGTGCACGAGCAGGCCGGCGACGCACGATCTGAGAGGGAGGGTCCATGGAGCTCTACACGCCGATCCTGGCGCTCATGGCCCTGGCGCTCGGCTTCGCGGTCTTCTCGGTGGTGGTCAGCTCGCTGACCGGGCCGAAGCGCTACAACCGCGCCAAGCTCGACTCCTACGAGTGCGGCATCGAGCCCACCCCGCAGGCGCACGGCGGCGGCCGGATCCCGGTGAAGTACTACACCGTCGCGATGACCTTCATCATCTTCGACGTCGAGATCATGTTCCTGGTGCCGTGGGCCATCTACTTCGACGAGCTGGCGCTGTTCGGCTTCCTCGCGATGCTGCTCTTCCTGGTCAACATCACCATCGCCTACGTCTACGAGTTCAAGCGCGGTGGGCTCGACTGGGACTGAGAGCCCCAGCACGACCCCCGCTCGACCGCAGCACCACCCAGCCAGCAC
>JAPJRA010000202.1 GCA_030824835.1 Geminicoccaceae bacterium
AGGTCTGGACGGGAGCCAGTGAGCCCAATTTGTCCTGCCGCGCCAGGCGGAGGATCTGTTCCTGCAGCGCGTTGGTCAGCAGGTGGGACTGCCGGGCGCCGTTGACGGGGAACGAGTTGTACTTGAACGGATTGAACTCCGGCACAATACCCAGCCATGCGGCCTTGGCGAAGGCTGGGAAGACCGCCGGCAGACCGGCCAGCCCGGCAAAGCGGGCAAATGCCGTAATGCCGATCATCGGCGAGAACAGCACGAGCCGGTCCGGCGGCGAAAGGCTCGGATCCTCGATGGCATCGAGCGCATACCTGAGTGCCAGTGCGCCGCCATTGGAGAACCCGACAAGATGCAGCGGCAAGGACGGGCCGATTCGCCGCCGCGCCTCGCGCACCGCGAGCCGGGTCGCGGCCGACCAGTCCTCCCACTCGACGTCGGTGAGCGCCGCCGGCACCGTGCCGTGCGCCGGCATCCTGATCCCGATCGCCACGAACCCACGGGCGGTGTAGAGCCGCGCGATGTGGCGCAGGCTGTAAGGCGAATCGGTGAGCCCGTGCAGCAGCACGACCGCACCCACCGGCGTCCCTTCCCACTCCATCACGTACGACCGGTTCCAGTCGTGGTGGAAGCCCTCGGGGAAGATCGGGCTGCCCTCGAAATAGCGATTGATCGG
This sequence comes from Geminicoccaceae bacterium, assembly GCA_030824835.1. Lineage (GTDB taxonomy): Bacteria > Pseudomonadota > Alphaproteobacteria > Geminicoccales > Geminicoccaceae > Benzoatithermus. The sequence goes on from JAPJRA010000202.1 coordinate 668, forward strand.
GATGCGATCCCGCTCCGGCAGCTTGTCCGTGACCTCAGCCCGCACCTCGGCGAACACCCGGTCTTCGGCCTCGAGGTAGGACTTCCAATCGGCATGATCGAGATCGGCGGCATGCAGATCGTGCGGCACGAACTTGTGCCATGGTTCGAGCGGCAGCCCGCGCTGGGAATCGTGGATCCGTACCCCCAGGAACGTGACGAAGCCGATCACCGCCACGATCACCACGCGGTTCAGCAACCAGGCGACCCATCCGCGCATTGCCTGGAACCGGCTCAATTGACCAGCACCTGCGACATCTCCTTCAGCTGCACCAGGACTCGCTTGAGATAGAAACCCTGGATGGCGAGGTGGTTGGCAAAGATCGAATTGTTCGGCGAGGCGTCGGCCACGATGAATGGGCGCATTTGCCCCGCCTCGTTCATCGTATCCATGGCCTGCGCCCAGATGCCGCCCAGATTGTTCTGGAGGATCAACGGCTCGAAGTCGCGGCCGAGCTCACGCAGCATCATGTGATAGGCGTAGAGCCGACCCTTGACGTTGTAGAACAGCCGGTCGGCGTCGAAATTGATCAGCCAGCCGCTCTCATTGCGCAGATGATCGTCGATCGCCGCCGACTGGGAGCCCAGGTCGTTGACCACGCGATTGAGCGTGGCGGCCAGGGAGTCGGTGCGTACGTCGAAAACCGCATTCTTGGCTGCCAGACGCCGATTGTAGGCGATCAGCACCTCCCGTCCGGCGCGGTAGTTCTGCTCACTGGTGATTGTCGGCAGGAACGACTTGCTGAAATCGAAATACCAGACGTTCGGCGGGAAGTTGAGCAGGCCGCGGGCCCGCTCGAGGTCGGGGTCGGCTCGCGAGGACCCGCGCGTGCGGCCGATCTGATCTTCCAGCTCGAACGCCATGCGCGCCCAGGCACCCTGCATCCCCGACTGAAAGGCCGACGTATGGATGACCATCCCGTTCGGCATGAACACCGGGTCGTTGGGTTGCCAGGCGTGGGTGTCGACCTCGCGCTCGACCAGTGCAGCGACCATGTCGACGACGTGACTGCCGCCCTCGATCGGTGCCGGTGGGACGAAGTCTAGATCATCGCCGACCCGGGCATAGAAATAAGCCCCCACGCCGTAGTAGAGGCAGAGCAGCAGCAGCAGACCTGCCAAAGCCCGGATGATGTTCCTGCCGCGTAAGAGGCCTGCGGCGCGCCGCAGGCGCGACGGCGAGGGCGTCAAGGTCGCTTCGCTCACGTCTACCGCTCCCATGCGGATGGCCAATGCCGCCTTACGAACGTTCGGCTGCCATCACCTCATCCTCGTCCAAATCGCGATGCTGGCGCAGTTCGGGCGCTCCCCGCTTCGGTACGCCCGGGCGCCGTTCGAATGCCCCGCCCTCACCCGATACACGCACCGTCTGGACGAGGCCATGCGCCTCCTCAGCCGGTGTGCCCATGCTGCGCAGCGCGTACTCCATCAGGCCCAGGGCCAGCTCGCGTTCGCCCATAATCGCGATGCCGATACCCTGTTCCTCCAGATGCGCCACCTCGGACTCGCTGCTGGTCCGCACCGCGAGATCGATGGTCGGATTCAGCCGCCGTGCCAAATCGATGATACGGCGGGTCTGGTAGCCCTCCGGCGTGGCGACCACGATAAGCTTGGCCTGCCTGACGCCTGCCTTCTCGAGGATACCGGCCTGCCCGGCATCGCCGTAGACCGTGGTGATGCCACGGCTGCGGAGCTCCGCGACACGCCGCCGGTCCTCCTCGACCACGACCACGGCAAAACCCCTGCTCTTCAGACCTTTGCCAACGATACTTCCCACTCGACCATAACCTACCAACACCGCATGCCCGCTCGGCCCTTCGATGCGGTCGGTGTCCGAGCGGAGGCTCCTCGCCTGGGCACCGTGACGCTCCAGGCGCATGATCACCTCGGGATGACGGCTCAGCCAGTCGCCGAGGAGATCCATGCCGGCGAACACCAGCGGATTGAGGGTAATGGTCAGCAGGGCGCCGGCCAGGATGAGGTCGCGACCTTCCGGCGGCAGAAGTCCCAGGGCGATGCCGAGCCCGGCCAGGATGAAGGAGAACTCGCCGATCTGCGCCAGGCTCGCCGACACGGTCAGCGCCGTGCGCAGCGGATAGCCGAAGCCCAGCACGATGCCGAACGCCGCCAGCGACTTGCCGAGGATGACCACCGCGACGACGGTCAGCACCGCCAGGGGTTCACGCACCAGGATCGAGGGGTCGAACAGCATGCCGACCGACACGAAGAACAGCACGGCGAAGGCGTCCTGTAACGGCAGAGAATCCGCGGCCGCCTTGTGACTGAAGTCCGTCTCGCTAAGCACGACGCCGGCGAAGAAGGCCCCCAGCGCGAACGACACCCCAAACAGCTCGGCCGAGCCGAACGCGATGCCCAGCGCGGTCGCCAGCACCGATAGCGTGAACAGTTCGCGCGAGCCGGTGCGGGCGGTGCGCTCCAGCACCCAGGGCACGACGCGCTTGCCCACCACCATCACGAGCGCCAGGAAGAGCCCAACCTTGCCCAAGGTCAGCAGCAGCGTCCAGGCGAGGCTGTCGCCGCCCATGTGCCCGGCGAGGCCATGCGTGTCGCCGCCCAGGACGCCGGCCAGTGCCGGCAGCAGGACTAGCGCCAGCACCATGGCCAGGTCCTCGACGATGAGCCAGCCGACCGCGATCCGGCCGTTGATCGAATCCAGCTTGTTGCGCTCCTCAAGCGCGCGCAGCAGCACGACCGTGCTCGCCACCGAGAGCGCCAGGCCGAAGACGAGGCCGGCGCCCAGGCTCCACCCCCAGGTCAGGGCGATACCGCAACCCAGGGCCGTGCCGACGGTGATCTGGCCGATGGCGCCGGGGATGGCGATACTGCGCACCGCCATCAGGTCCCCGATCGAGAAGTGCAGGCCGACCCCGAACATCAAGAGGATGACGCCGATCTCCGCAAGCTGGCCGGCCAGCGCCTCGTCGCCGACGAAGCCGGGCGTGAACGGTCCCACGGCGATACCGGCCAGCAGATAGCCGACCAGCGGCGGCAGGCGCAATTTGGTTGCAAGGAAGCCGCCGGCGAAGGCCGTCACCAAGCCCATGGCGATGATGGCGATCAACCCAGTTTCGTGCGGCATCGGCAAATCCGTATGGAGGCGTCGCCAGGAAGCATGGCGCAACATGCCGCCACCATATGGGCCTGATGAACGAACGGCCATTCAAAACGGGCCATCCGCGCCGGCCTGCGCGGACGGGGCAGCGCCTGGCGCGGCCCCGTCTTGCGGGTCAGTTGGTTCCTTGCGTGCCCCCGTCGTTGGGGCAGTGCGGATGCCCCGTGGGCCCGAGGGTGATCTTGTCGAGGAACGCCGCTGTTGGGGCCATCTTCAGCAGCCCGCGAAGAATGTAGGCGGTCGAATGGTCGGCGCAGGCCGTGTCGCCGGACAGCCCGAGCCCGCCGACCGCGGTGCTGCCGCCGCGATAGAGACCGAACCCGCCACCGAACGTAATCGTGCCGCCGACGCGCTTGCCGACCATTGGATCGTCGGCCGAACCGAATTTGGCGTACGGCCCCTTGTAGGCTGGCCCGGGGTCCAGCGGATTGCCGCCGTTCAAGCCGAACAGCGGGTTTGCGGAAGGCCCGACGGAGTCGCTCGGGCTGCCTTGCGGCACGACCGGCAGAACCCAGGAGTAGAGCGCGCCGGTCGAGACCGGCTTGTCGTCCTGGCTGAGCCCGTTGGCGGTGAACGCCTTGGCCGCCGCGATCTGCCGGCTCAGGAGCCACTGGCTGGATATCTTGTCACCCGAATAGGCAACGGCGCAAACCGTGCCTTCTCGATTGACAACAACAGCCCAGTAATTGTTGTCGAGGCCGGTGCTGTCCTGGCTGGCCGCAATCTTCAGCTTGGCCCTCAACGTAGTGTAGCTGACGGGGCATCTTGTCGACCACACTGGCTCGGCACTGGATTCTTGCCTCTCATCAGCCCAGGCGGTGGATACCGCGCTCGCGCAAATGAAGCCGGCTACAATGGGGGCAACAACACGGTAGCGTGCATTCATGTTAGATTTCCATTTCGCAGATATGATGTGATAGCCTCGCAATGCGGTCCGTGCGCACTGCTTCAGCACTCCGCGGGAACAAATTGATCAAACGGCTTATCTATGATGCCTATTAATTTAAGCATCAGTTAAGCAGACGTCATTTTTCCCGCGCAATGTAGCGGGCTAGCGTCTAGCGTCTTTTTCGTCGGCTTGGTCGCTTTCTCCTCAAACGAAGAGGTCACAACTGCAACGGCGCTATTGTATACAGTGATTTTACAAACGCAATGGATTCGTCCGCAACAAAACAATGACGATTTCATGAACTCCCGCCTGTTCGGGTCGATTGGCGGGAGCGCACGGCTAAATGCCATGCGGATGGGAGGCCTTGTGGAGGTGGCGCATTCGCGGGCAAGAAAGGGTTCACACGATCGCCGAGGCGACGTCACGATGAAAGGGGGAGAGGCGGCCCATGTCGCGCCAATACGTGCTCGCCATCGATCAGGGTACAACGAGCAGCCGCGCCATCGTCTTCGACCGCGACGGCCGCGCCATCGGCACCGGGCAGAAGGAGCTGCGGCAGCATTTCCCGAAGGATGGCTGGGTCGAGCACGACCCGGAGGACATCTGGCGCGACACGCTGGCGGTCTGCCGTCAGGCTATCGCCGCGGCGGGCCTCGGCGGTCGTGACATCGCTGCGATCGGCATCACCAACCAGCGTGAGACCACGGTGCTGTGGGAACGCGGCACCGGCAGCGCTGTGCACCCGGCCATCGTCTGGCAGGATAGGCGCACCGCCGAGATGTGCCGCAGGCTGGTGGCCGAAGGGATCGAGGAACGGGTACGCGCCCGCACCGGCCTGGTCGTCGACTCTTATTTCTCCGGCACCAAGCTCGCTTGGCTGCTCGACCAGGTGCCGGGGGCACGACAGGCGGCGGAGCATGGCGCCCTGGCGTTCGGCACCATCGACAGCTTCTTGTTGTGGCGCCTGACCGGCGGCCGGGTCCACGCGACCGACGCCACCAACGCCTCGCGCACCATGCTGTTCGATATCACGACGCAGCAGTGGGATCAGGAGCTGCTGGGCAAGCTGCGCATCCCCGACAGCGTGCTGCCCGAGGTCAAGGACTGCTCGGGCATGTTCGGCACGACTGAGCCTGAGCTGTTCGGTGCCGCCATCCCGGTCCTGGGCATCGCCGGCGACCAGCAGGCCGCCACCGTGGGCCAGGCCTGCTTCGCGCCCGGCATGAGCAAGAGCACCTACGGCACCGGCTGTTTCATGCTGGTCAATACCGGCGAGCAGTTCGTGGCCTCGCGCAATCGCCTGCTGACCACCATCGCCTACCGCCTCGACGGCCGCACGACCTATGCGCTGGAGGGCAGCATCTTCGTGGCCGGCGCCGCGGTGCAGTGGCTGCGCGATGGGTTGGGGGTCATCAAGGGTGCCGCGGAGACCGAGGCGCTGGCCCGCGATCTCGCCTCCACGGAGGGGGTTTATCTGGTGCCAGCGTTCACCGGGCTCGGCGCCCCGCATTGGGACCCCGACGCGCGCGGCGCCATTCTGGGCCTGACCCGCGACAGCGGTGTCGCCCACCTCGCCCGCGCGGCGTTGGAAGCGGTGGGCTACCAGACCGCGGACCTGACGGACGCCGTGGCCGACGACATGCGGGCCGGCGCTCCCGAGGTCGAGCTCGGCACGCTGCGTGTCGACGGCGGCATGGTGGTGAACGATTGGATCTGCCAGTTCCTGGCCGACATGCTGGACCGCCCGGTCGAGCGGCCGGCGGTCGTGGAGACCACGGCCCTGGGGGCCGCCTATCTCGCCGGTTTGGCTGCCGGGGTTTACGGCTCGCTGGAGGCGGTGGCGCAGGCTTGGCGCCTGGAGCGGCGATTCGAGCCGCGCATGGCGGCGGGCGACCGGCAGCGCCTGCTCGAGGGCTGGCGGCGAGCGGTGGCACGGGTCAAGGGCTGACCTGACCGCTTTTCGGTTT
>JAPJRA010000203.1 GCA_030824835.1 Geminicoccaceae bacterium
GATCATCACCATCGAGTGCATCGACGAGCTTGCCGACATTGCGGGCATCAAGCCTCAGATCGCATCCGTGACGCGACGGGCAATGAATGGCGAACTCGATTTCGCGACGGCGCTGCGCGAACGCGTGGCCCTGCTGGCCGGGCTGCCCCGGAACGCCATCGACACCGTCATCCGTGAGCGGCTGCAGCTCATGCCCGGCGCTCGAACGTTGGTGCGGACGATGCACCAGAACGGCGCCATCACCGCCCTGGTGTCCGGCGGCTTTACCGCGTTCACTGCTCACGTGCGGCAGCTGTGCGGCTTTGATCATGACGACGCCAATGAGCTCGAGATCGAGAATGGTGAGCTGACGGGACGTCTGGTCGGCGATCTGCGCGGTGCCGATGCCAAGCTCGGCGCGCTTGGTCGACTGCGGTTGAGCCGTGATCTTCCCACCAGCTTGACCATGGCAGTTGGTGACGGCGCGAACGATCTGCCGATGTTGCAGGCCGCGGGTCTCGGCGTCGCCTTTCGAGCCCATGCGCGGGTCAGGGAAGCAGCAAGAGTGCGGATCGACCATGGCGATCTCACCGCACTCCTGTTCCTGCAGGGCTACAGCCGCCAGGAGTTTGCCGCCTAGGCGGCTACTCCATGAAGCGCAGGGCCACGAAGCGTAAGTCACCCTGACGGTCGACAAGAAGCAGGATCGACTTCTTGCCCTCGCTCTTCGCCTGATCGACCTTTGCCATGATCTCGGGCGGCGAGCCCACCTCCTCCTGCCCGACCTCGACGATAAGATCGCCCGGCTTTAGACTCTCCTCGGCAGCTGGTGACCCCTCGGCGACATTGGTGATCACCACACCCTTTGCATCCTCGGCGAGGTTGAGCTGCGTCTTCAGCTCGGGCGTTACCTCGGCGATCGTGATCCCCAACGCCTCCACCGTGGCATCGGCTGTAGCAGCCGGGGGTGGCGGCGCGGTGCCCAGTTCTGCCGCCTGATCGTCTTCGGGCAGTTCGCCAAGGACGACGGTGAAATTCTTCTCCTCACCCTTCCGCCACAACTTGACCGGAGCCTCTTTCCCGATTGACGTCTCAGCGACAAGCCTTGGCAACGAGCGCATCCGATCGATCGTTTTGCCGTCGAACTCGAGAATGACGTCACCAGCCTGGATTCCCGACTCGGCGGCAGGTCCACCGGGAGTCACGCTGGCGATGAGCGCACCACGTGTCTCTGGCAGGCCAAGGCTCTCGGCGATCTCATCCGTCACACTCTGGATGCGTACGCCGAGCCAGCCACGGGCGACCTTGCCGGACTTCATCAAGCTGTCGATCACCGGCTTCGCAAGGTTGGAAGGAATGGCGAACCCGATTCCGACGTTCCCGCCCGATGGCGAGAAGATCGCCGTATTGACGCCGAAGACCTCGCCCTCGATCGTGAAGCTGGGGCCACCGGAGTTGCCGCGATTGATGGCGGCGTCGACTTGGAAGAAATCGTCGTAGGGTCCGGCCCGAATGTCGCGGCCACGGGCCGAGATGATCCCGGCCGTGACGGTGGAGCCCAGACCGAACGGGTTGCCGATCGCGATCATCCAGTCGCCGACACGCACCCGGTCGCTGTCCGCCCAGGGGACGAACGGGAACGGCTGCTCGCGGTCGATCTTGAGCAGGGCCAGATCCGTCTTAGTGTCAGTACCGATCAGCTTGGCCGGATATTCTTGATCGTCGCCGAAGATGACGGTGATCTCGTCGGCGTCCGCGATGACGTGGTTGTTGGTGACGACGTAGCCCGACGGATCGATCACGAAGCCCGAGCCCAGCGAGAAACTGCGGCGCGGCTGCTGGTCCGGCTGCTGCTTGTCGCGGTCGAAGAACTCCTTGAAGAACTCCTCGAACGGCGATCCGGGCGGAAACTGCGGGACTTGCGGCGATTCCGGGGGCGCCGTCTGCGCCGCCACGTCCTTGCGGGTCGATATGTTGACAACTGCCGGGGCGATCTTGGCTACTAGGTCACCAAAGCCCTCGACCGGCGCCTTCTGCTGCGCCGACACCGGCAGCGTATGGCCGAACGACAACAACCCTATCAGCAGGGCCGTTGCCATGAGCCTTGGCACGCCCAGGGCGGTCGCCCATCGGCGGCCGACAATGCCGGGCCTATGAGCACTGCGCATCGTGGATCTCCTCAACTGTCCCGGCCATGCCGCAAGCGACAGCGACCCGCGTTTTGGAGCGCGGCGCGCTCCCCCCGTTCTTGTTGTCGCGACCGAGAACAACCCAGCTGCTTGCCCGATCATCGTCGAGCCCCGAGAGTGAAGCAAGGGCCGATCCCGCTCATTTACCCTATGCCGCTCCCCATCGACGGATCATCCAGACCAACAATACACCGACGACCGCGAAAGCGAGCCCACCAAGACGCAGCGGGCCGCTGTCGAGGATCGCCGCACGCGCAGCGGCCTGCTTCATACCATTGGGGAACAGCGCCCAGAGGACGCCCTCGATGACGAGCACGAGGGCCAGAGCCGTACCGAGATCACGCATGACGAGAGGCCAAGTTCGGCCCGAGCCCGGCGGCAGCACCGCCGGCTCGGCCGACTATGGCGCCGGCGCCGCAGCGGGCGCCATCGAGGCGTCCGGAGTCGTTGCCGAGGCCGCGGGAGCAGCCGAAGCACCGGACCCCGGCTCCTTGCCCTCGGGAGCTACCGATCGGCCGTTGAAGAATCGGAAGAACTCACTGTCGGGAGACAGCACGAAAGTGGTGCTGCCATCACCCAGCGCCTCCCGATAGGCTTGGAGCGAGCGATAGAAGTCAAAGAACCCCGGGTCCTGACCGAAGGCATCAGCGAAGATGCGGATGGCCTCGGCATCGCCCTGACCACGCAGGATTTGCGACTCGCGCTCGGCCTCGGCGATCAGCACCCGTCGCTCACGATCGGCCCGGGCGCGAATCCGCTGCCCGACCTCGGCGCCCTGTGCCCGCAGCTCCTTGGCCTCCCGCTGGCGCTCGGTCTGCATTCGCTGGAAGATGGCCTGACTGTTCTCAGGCGGCAGATCCGCCCGCTTGATGCGCACGTCAACCAGCGCAACCCCGAACCCCGCCAGGGACTTGTTGGCCTCCGACTTGATCCGGTTCATGATTTGCGTGCGGTCGTTTGACAGAAGCGTGAACAGGGGCGCCTCGCCCAATACGCTGCGCAAACTGGAGAAGACGATCGGCTCGAGGCGGCCACGAAAAGCCTGCTCAGTGCCGACCGACTGCCTAAAGCGCAACGCATCGGTGATGCGATAACGCGCGAAGGCGTCGACCACGAGACGCTTCTGGTCGCCGAGCACGAGTTCGACGGACGGGGCATCGAAATCGAGCACGCGCTTGTCGAAATACTCCACCTGCTGGATGAAGGGTACCTTCAGGTGCAACCCCGGGTCTTGGACGATGTCGACCGGGTTACCGAACTGCAGGACCAGCGCCTGCTGGGTCTGATGAACCGTGAACAGGGCATTCAGCAGCATGAACAGCCCGACCACGACGGCAGCACCAATGCCTAGGGCTATCCGCGGGTTCATTGCGCAGCTCCCTGCATACCATCGGGCTGGCCAGTCTGTGCCTGATCGGCGCGCGGCTGGCGGGCACGCTGCTGCAACTCGGGGAGCGGCAGGTAGGGAACGACGCCATTGGCGCCCTGCTTGCCGTCGATGACCACCTTGTTCACACCCTTGAAGACCTGTTCCATCGTCTCGAGGTAGAGACGGCGAGCCGTCACGTCCTCCGCCTTCAGATAGGCGGCCAGGATCGACTTGAACCGCTCCCCTTCACCGGTGGAGCGAGCGGTCACCTCCTGGCGATAGGCCTGCGCCTCCTGCATCACCCGTTCCGCTTCACCACGGGCGCGCGGAATGATGTCGTTGGCAAACGACTCCGCCTCGTTCTGCGCCCGCTCACGGTCGGCCTGGGCGCGCTGCACGTCGCGGAACGCATCGATCACCTCGGCCGGCGGATCAGCCTTCTGCAGCTGCACCTCGTCGACCAGAATGCCGGTACCATAGTCGACCATCAGCGCCTGCAGTTGCTCCCGCGCCCGCAGCTCAATTGCCCGGCGGCCTTCGGTGGTCGCCTCGACGATCGGGGTCTGCCCGATGATCTCGCGCATCACGCTCTCGGCCGCTGCCTTGATGGTTGTCTCCGGATCGCGCACATTGAACCGGAACGCTGCGGCGTCGCCAATCCTCCACAGCACGACAAAATTGACGTCGATGATGTTTTCGTCGCCCGTGAGCATCAGCGCCTCCTCGCTGACGTCGCGCGCCGCCCCGATGGTCCGCCCCGACGTTTGCTGCCCGGCCGAGCGGAAGCCGACCTCGACGCGGTTGACCCTGGTAACCGGAACCTTCTCGACGGCCTCGATCGGCGCTGGCAGATGATATTGCAGCCCTGGGTCCGCCGTGCGGACAAGCTTGCCGAAGCGCGTTACCAAGCCCTGCTCGTCGGGCTGGATCGAATAAATTCCACTGGCCAGCCAGAGTCCAAGCACGGCCAACGCCGCCACCACCAAGCCTTTCCGCCCGATGCCCGGTGCGCCGCCACCTGGAAACAGGTTCTTGACCTTTTCCTGGCTGCGCCGGAGGAGTTCCTCCAGGTCGGGGGGCTGTTGACCGCCGGGGCGTCCACCCCATGGACCGGGGCCACCTCCCCCTTGCCAGCCGCCTCCGCCTTGACTGTTCCAGGGCATTACAAACTTTCCTCGGCTATGCTGAAATCAGGGCCGGCGCGTACGCCCGCTGGGTGGGCCGTCTCACTCGAACCGCTCGGACTACGGTCTATATCGGGCGCTGCACTTAGGGGATCAACCATGAACGAGCTTACAAGCGAGCGGGTGCTGGAAGCTTTGCGCCGAATCGACCATCCACGGCTCGGCCGGGACGTTGTCAGCCTGAGAATTATTTCTGGAATTGTGATCAAGAACGGCAATGTCGGCTTCGCGATCGAGGTCGATCCGGCCGAGGCCAAGGCCCTGGAGCCCATGCGCAAAGCCTGCGAGCAGGTGGTCCGCGCCTTGCCTGGCGTGCTCTCCTGTGCAGCCGTGCTCACCGCTGAGCGTGCCCCCGGCGGCCGGCCTGCAGCTGGTCCGCCTCCCACCCTGGGTGCGGCGCCGAGGGCAGCACCGCAATCCCTGGTCCCCGGCGTCAAGGCCATCATCGCGGTCGCCTCTGGCAAGGGCGGCGTCGGCAAATCCACGACCGCGGTCAATCTTGCCATGGGCTTGGCTGCCATCGGCCAGCGAGTAGGACTCCTCGACGCCGACATTTATGGTCCATCGCTGCCGCGCATGGCCGGCATCACCGGGCGTCCGGTGAGCGCTGACGGCAAGAAGCTGCGGCCGATGGAGAACTACGGCGTCAAGGTGATGTCGATGGGCTTCCTTGTCGACGAGGACACACCGATGATCTGGCGCGGGCCGATGGTGCAGAGCGCCTTGCAGCAAATGCTGGGCGACGTGCTGTGGGGCGAGCTTGACGTGCTCGTCGTCGACATGCCACCCGGGACGGGAGATGCGCAGCTCACCATGGCGCAGAAGGTACCACTCGCCGGTGCCGTGATCGTGAGCACGCCGCAGGACATCGCCTTGCTCGATGCGCGTAAGGCCATCAACATGTTTCGCAAGGTCGACGTGCCTGTATTGGGGATCGTCGAGAACATGTCTTATTTCTGCTGCCCGAACTGCGGCCACCGCGCCGAGATCTTCGCCCACGGTGGAGCGCGAGACTGTGCGGCGCAGTTCGGCATCGATTTCCTCGCCGAAATTCCGCTCGACGGCGAGATTCGAGAGACTGCCGACGGGGGCCGACCGATCGTGGTCAGCCAGCCGGCGCACCCGATGGCGGAAGCCTACCGCCAGTTGGCCCTCACCGTCCGCGACAAGTTGGCGACACTGCAGGGCGGCTCGGTGCGGAAATTCCCGCAAATTGTCTATAGTTGACGGCGCGCGAGGCCGCAGCGGCTCAGTGAGCCTCGGCGGCCTCCACCCGGGCACGCGCGACCTCGACCGCCTGTGTCAGGCGGTCTCGCTCATGATCTGTCTTAGCATCATTGAGGTCCTCCTCCACATCGCGCAGGTCCTGGCGTGCCGCGTCGAGAGGAATGTCCTCCAGCGGCTCGGCCCGTTCCGCCAGCACCGTGCAACCCTGCTCGTTGACCTCGGCGAAACCGCCGGCCACAAACAGCCGGCGGTCGATCTTGTCGCCCTGATAGACCGAGATCACCCCCGGCCGAAGCAGCGACATGAGGGGGGCATGGTTGGGCAGGACGCCGAAATCCCCATCCGCCCCCGGGATCACGACCATGTCGGCGTCAATGCTGGCGAGCAGGCGCTCCGGTGCGACGAGCTCAAACGCCACCTTGGTGTCGGCCATGGGCCCGTCTCCTAGTCGGCCGCCAGCTTCTTGGCCTTCTCGATCACCTCCTCGATGCCGCCGACCATGTAGAAGGCGGCCTCGGGCAGATGGTCGTACTCGCCGGCAACGATACCCTTGAAGCCCTTGATGGTATCCTCGACGCCGACCAGCTTGCCAGGCGAGCCGGTGAACACCTCGGCCACGTGGAAGGGCTGGCTGAGGAAGCGCTGGATCTTGCGGGCGCGGGCCACCACCAACTTGTCCTCTTCCGACAACTCATCCATGCCCAGAATGGCGATGATGTCCTGCAGCGACTTGTAGCGCTGCAG
>JAPJRA010000204.1 GCA_030824835.1 Geminicoccaceae bacterium
CAGCATGGCCAGGCGGCTGCTGTCCCAGCCCACCACCGCACGGCGTGGCGTGGCTAGGCCGCTGGCAGCGACCAGGGCCTGGATCTCGACCAGCAGCGGCCGCGTCCCTTCCATGCCGGCGAAAACGGCGGCGCCTGCGACCCCGTCCTCGCGATCGGCGAGAAACAGGGCCGACGGGTTGGGCACCGGCACGAGGCCGGCCTCGGCCATCTCGAACACGCCGATCTCGTTGGCGGGGCCGAAACGGTTCTTCACTGCGCGCAGGATCCGGAACTGGTGGCCCCGGTCGCCTTCGAAGTAGAGCACGGCGTCGACCATGTGCTCGAGCACGCGCGGCCCGGCGATCTGGCCATCCTTGGTGACGTGGCCAATCAGCAGCACGGCGCTGCCGCGCTGCTTGGCGAAGTGGATGAGGGCCTGGGCCGCGGCGCGCAGCTGCGAGACCGTGCCGGGCGCCTGCTCGAGCCCATCAACCCACATGGTCTGGATCGAATCGACGATCACGAGCGCCGGCGCCTTGGGATGGTCGACCGTGGCCAGAATGTCGCCCACGGAAGTCGCACTGGCCAGCCGGACCGGCTCGCCGCTCAGGCCGAGGCGCAATGCCCGCAGGCGGATCTGATCAATCGATTCCTCGCCGCTGACATAGACGACCTCGCGGCCCTGAGCCGCGATCGCGGCCGCAGCCTGCAACATCAGCGTGCTCTTGCCGATGCCGGGATCGCCGCCGATCAGCAGCGCCGCACCGGGAACGATGCCGCCGCCGAGCACCCGGTCGAGCTCGTCGATGCCGCTGGGCAGACGGGGCGGCGGCGCCGAGGCGCCGGCCAGTGGCATCAGCTCCAGGCGACGCCCTTGCTTCCTGCCGCCGGCGGCCGCAGCCGGGCTTGCGGTCGCCTCCTCGACGATGCTGTTCCAAGCCCCGCAATCCTCACAGCGACCGGCCCATTTCGGATGAGCAGCACCACAGCTCTGGCAGACGAAGGATCGTTGGGGCTTGGCCATCGGGCTCGCGACGTATCGGCTGGGGCGCTTAAGGTGCGGCGTCGGCCCAGCGAACACAAGGCACGGCGGTCACCCCAGAATGGGGCCGGCCCCGATCTTGATCGGTCCTTCGGCGCGGCCATGGATGAACTGGTCGACGAAGGCGCTGCCGCTGTCGTCGATGGTGCCGACCGGACCCTGCCACACGATCTTCCCGCCGTAGAGCATGGCGACCCGGTCCGCGATCCTGCGTACGCTTGCCATGTCGTGGGTGATCGACAGTGCCGTGGCCCCCAGCTGCTTGACGCACCGCACGATCAGCTCGTTGATCACATCGGCCATGATCGGGTCGAGGCCGGTGGTCGGCTCGTCGAAAAACAGAATCTCGGGCTCGTGGGCGATCGCCCGGGCCAGGCCCACCCTTTTTTGCATGCCACCGGAGAGTTCGGCGGGCATCAGCATGGCCACCTCCGGCGGCAGGCCGACGAGGCCCAGGGTCTCTATCGCCTTGGCCTGGGCACGCTGCCGATCGATGCGGTTGGTGGCGAGCAGACCGAAAGCCACGTTCTCCCATACCGGCAGGCTGTCGAACAGCGCACCGCCCTGGAAGAGCATGCCGAACTTGCGCCGCAACTCGTCGAGCGTGGTACGATCAGCGCCGACCACCTCGACGCCGTCGACCTTGATCGAGCCGCTGTCCGGCGTCATCAGACCGAGCACGCACTTGATGAGCACCGACTTGCCAGTGCCGGAGCCGCCGATCACCACCAGGGACTGGCCGGCCGGCAGGTCCAGATCGACGCCCTGCAGCACCTTCTTGGTGCCGAAGCTTTTGGTCAGGGCACGGATGACGATCTTGGGGGCGGGCTCGCTCATCGGCTGAAGAACAGCTCAGTGACGACATAATTCGCGGTGAGGATCAGAATCGATGCGGTGACCACGGCCTTGGTCGTGGCGGCACCGACCCCTTGGGCCCCACCCTTGGAATGGTAGCCTTGATAGCAGCCCATCAACGCGACGATGAAGCCGAACACGGCGGCCTTGACGAGGCCGGAGACCACGTCCTGCGTCTCGAGATATTGGAGTGTGTGGTTGATGTACTCGATGGGCGCGAAGCCCAGCTTGTAGACGCTGACGAGGAACCCGCCCATGACGCCGATCACGTCCGCCACCAGCACGAGCAGCGGCAGCATGAGCAGGCCCGCCAGCAGCCGAGGAAACACCAGGTAGCGCAAGGGGTCGGTCGAAAGCGTGGTCAGCGCGTCGATCTGCTCGGTCACGCGCATCGTGCCGAGCTCGGCGGCGATCGATGCCCCTACCCGGCCCGCCACCATCAGGCCGGCCAGCACCGGCCCGAGCTCGCGGGTCATCGACAGGACGACGATGGTCGGGATGGCGCTGGAGGCCTCGAAACGCGAGAACCCAGTATAGCTCTGCAGCGCCAGCACCATGCCAGTGAAAATGGCAGTGAGGCCGACCACGGGCAGCGAGTAGAAGCCGATGTCGAGCATCTGGCGCACGACCTGCCGCGGGTAGAACGGGCCGCGGAGGCCGCCCGCGATTGCCTGCACCGCGAACAGCAGCAGCTCGCCCACGGCTTCGGACACTGACAGGGTGGCGCGCCCGACGGCGGCGAAGGGGTTCATGCCAGGAATGGGTCCAATCGGGGGCAGGCGGAAGCGCCATGGGACCGACGGGAATTCCCGCGGCACGCACGCGCCCTAGCCGAGCCGATCCGGTAGGTCAACCGCGACCCGGCACGATGCCGGGGTCATTCATAGAGATGCTCGGGATAATCGCCGGGCTCCAGATCGTTGAACTGCCCGTAATTGGCGTCGAACTGCACCTGAATGTTGCCGATCGGCCCATGCCGCTGCTTGGCGATGATCACCTCGGCCTTGTTGTGCACCGCCTGGCAGCGCTGGAACCAGTCCTGATAGCGCAGATCGAACTTGTCCTTGCCCTCGCCCTCGCGCTGGGTCGGGATCGCACGCGACAGGTAGTACTCCTCGCGGAAGACGAACATGACCACGTCTGCGTCCTGCTCGATCGAGCCGGACTCGCGCAAGTCCGACAGCATCGGCCGCTTGTCCTCGCGCGATTCGACGGCCCGGGAGAGCTGCGAGAGTGCCAGCACCGGCACGTTCAGCTCCTTGGCCATGGCCTTGAGGCCCTGCGTGATCTCGGTGATCTCCTGGACACGGTTGGTCTGGCTGTTCTGACCGGAGCCGCGCAGGAGCTGGAGGTAATCCACCACCAGCAGATGCAGCCCGTGCGTGCGCTGCAGCCGCCGTGCACGGGTTCGCAGGGCGCCGATCGACAATGCGGGCGTGTCGTCGATGAACAGCGGCATGGCGCCGAGCTCCTGGCTCGCCTGCACCAGCTTCGGCCATTCCTCCTCGCTGATGTCGCCGCGCCGCAGCCGATCCGATTCGATCCTGCCCTTGCCGGACAAGAGTCGGGTCGCCAGCTGCTCGGCCGACATCTCGAGCGAGAAGACGCCGACGACGAAGTTGCGGTACTTGGCGCTGCCGGATTCGTCGTGCACGTTCTGCGCGGCGGCGGCGTTGGCGGCGATCGTCACCGCCATGGCGGTCTTGCCCATGCTCGGCCGGCCAGCCAGGATCACGAGATCGGACGGCTGCAGACCGCCCAGTTTCTGATCAAGGCCGGTGAGCTTGGTCGGCACGCCGGAGACCTTGCCGACCTTGTGCCAGGCGCTCTCGATATGGCGGATCGCCGCCGACAGCACCTGCGGGAACGGCTGGAACTCGCCCCTGGATTCGCCCTCCTGGGCCAGCGCGAACAGGTCACGCTCGGCGGTCTCGATCTGCTCGCGGCCGCTCTCGGGCAGCACCCGGTCGTAGGCGCGGTTGACGACGTCCTCGCCGACCTTGATCAGCCCGCGCTTCAGGGCGAGGTCGTGCACGAGCTGGCCGTATTCGGCGGCGTTGATGATCGTCTCGGCGGCATGCGCAAGCCGGCTGAGATAGCGGGCACCGTCGAGCTCGCGGAGTGCCTCGTCCTCCTCGAACAGCAGCTTCAGGGTGACCGGGTCGGCGACCTGGCCGCGACCGATTCGTTGGGCGCAGCATTCGTAGATCCGCCCATGCACCGGCTCGAAGAAATGCGCCGGGCGCAGCAGCTCGCTCACCCGGTGGTAGGCCTCGTTGTTGACCAGGATGGCGCCCAGCAGCGCCTGCTCGGCTTCGATATTGTGCGGCTGAACGCGGAAGGTGCCGGCTTCGTCGTCTGCCACGGCTGCCACTCCTCGGTGCTGCACACGGTTACGGCCGCAGCTTGTAGCACGCTGCAGCCGGCTGTGGAGGCATGCAGCTCTCCTGTCTGTGGACAAGCCTGGGGATCGGTGGCGCAGAACCTGTGGAGTGACGCTGGAGCAATCAGTCCCCGGCGGGGACGGTGGTCATCGACCTTCACTTGCCCATCAGCAGTCGCAACTTGGCCTCGTCATGGCGGAGCCGGTCGTACTGCACCTGCAAAAAGCGGATGCTCTCCAGGCTGTACCCGCTGCCGGCCCTTGCACCCATCGCGTCCTCGGCGATTTCCATGGCCATGCGCAGGGTGAGGTAATGCGGCGTGGCGAGGCCGGCGGCGATGCACAGGGCAGCCAGATGCCGCCGATCCGCATGATAGAGCAGCTGTCGCGCCTGGTTGATCTCCAGACGGGCGTGCAGTGCCAGACCGATCTCGAGACTCGCGATCTCGCCGTCACGCAGGAATCGGAGCAACTGCTCGTGATCGAGCGCCCCGGCCGCCATTTGTCCCATCAGATGATGCTGCAGCTTGCTGTCGGCGTGAGCCCGCGCCGTGAAGCTGATCGCTGCCCGTTCGCGAACCGCATGCATCAGCGTCCGGGCCTCGTCCGCTGGAAGCTTCCGCTCCTTGATCAGGGCCCACTCCAATCGGCTGCCCACGACGCCGATCAGCTGCTCAACGACTTCGTAGGGAAGCTCGGGACGCCGGACCAGCCGCACATGAATCTGGTCATTGCCGGCGAAGTCCTGCAGCACGCGATGCAGAGTGGTGCGCGAGATCGCGGCACCGGTATTCTCCATCAACCGTTGCACGACCTCCTCGTGACCGCCGGCGACCAGTGCCTCCGCCACCGTCTCCGACACCCGCTCGCGCCCGGCGACGGCCAGACCATATTGCAGCGCCTGTGTGCGGACGACCTGCAGCAGATCCTCGTCGGTCAGGACCGGGCTCTGCTCGAGGATCGGCCGGGCGATCTCGATCCGATCCTCTGCCAGACGTCGCGCGACGTGGGGCGGCAACGCGGCACTGCCCGCCACGGTCGCCGCCAGCGCCTGACGCACCTCCGATGCCAGATCGTGCACGAGAAGCTCGATCAGCGCATCCGCCAGCTCCCGGCCACTGCCCGTGCAGAGCTCGTCGAACTGGCGGCCGAACTTGGCCGCCACCTTGGCCCGTGCCTCTGGCGACCGGTCTCGTTGCAGCGTCTCGACGTCCGCCACGCCGAGCCGTGCCTCCCGTTCCTGGTCGATACGGTAGGTCAGCAGCGCCGCCCGCCGCCGTCCGCCCCCTGAGGCCGTCGCCATGTCAACCATTCGCGAACCCAACCGCCGAGATGTAGCCGGCTGCATCAAGCCCAGCCGTGGAACACCCTGGCAACATGGCTCGCGTCGGGTTAAGGATGGGTTGCACGCTGTCCAACGGCATACCCGACGATGACCTCACCGGCCGCTGCCGAGATCCTGCGCGGGACCATGCGCCTTCTGCTCGACCTCGATCTGACCGCCCTGCCCGAGTTCACGCTCGGCTCCGGGCGTCGGCTGGACCTGATGGCGCTCGGCCGTGACGGCAAGCTGGTGGCGATCGAGGTCAAGTCCTGCCGCACGGATTTTCAGACGGACCGGAAATGGCCGGACTATCTCGAGTTCGCCGACCAATTCTATTTCGCCGTCGGGCCTGACTTCCCGCACGACATCCTGCCGCACGACGAAGGCCTGATCATCGCCGACCGCTATGCCGCGAGCCTGATCCGACCATCGCGTACCCGCCCGGTCGCGCCTGCGCGCCGCCGCGCCCTTCTGCTGCGCTTCGCGCGTACCGCGTCGCTGCGGCTCCAGGGGCAGGCCGATCCGGAGGCCGGGCCTGAGGCCGCGTGAGCCATCACGGGCTCAGCCGGCTTCGGCCAGCCATTCCTCGATCAGGAAGCGGGCAATGCTGTCCGGATTGGGCAGGCGCACGGGCCGCCGCTCCGGGTCCGCGAGCTCGGCCCGACCGAACCAGCCCGCGTCCTCGATCTCGTGGGGATCGAGGACCAGCGGGATCTCCCGTGCCTTGGCCCGGAAGCCGAGCATCAGGGACTGCGGGAACGGCCAGGGCTGCGAGGCCCGGTAGACGAAATCCTCGATCACCACGCCGACCTCCTCGAAGACTTCCCGGCGCAGTGTCTCCTCGAGCGACTCGCCAGGCTCCACGAAGCCGGCCAGGGTTGAGTACATGCCGGGTGGAAACCGGGGCGAGCGGCCGAGCAGGCATTGATCGCCGTGGGTCACCAGCACGATCACCGCGGGATCGGTGCGCGGGAAATTGTCCCGGCCGCAGCTCGGGCAATGGCGGGCATGCCCGCCCTGGGTGACGAGGGTCTCGGTGCCGCACCAGCCGCAGAAGCGGTGGCCTCGGTGCCAGTGGGCGAGCGCGCGCGCGTAG
>JAPJRA010000205.1 GCA_030824835.1 Geminicoccaceae bacterium
TCCTTGGCGGGATCACCGCTCATGTAATCCGACCAGTGGGCCCAGGCTTCGCGCCACTTCACTTCGACATAGGCGTCGTGGTTGCCTGGAATCACGGTAACCCAGTCCGGCGTGCCCAGCTGGCGCAGCCAGACGGCAGCCTGCACGAACTCGGCCGGCAAGGAGATGTTCACCAGATCACCGGTGATCGCGACGTGGTCGGGAGCCTGCTGCCGGAGGTCAGCCACGAGCGCGTCCAGGACCTCGCGCCGATGCACCCGATATCGCCGACGTTGCCAGGAAACATATCCCAGGACGCGCTGGTTCATCAACGCGCGTGGGCTGACCCTGGGCATCGGCCCGAGGTGGAGGTCGGAGAGGTGGGCGAGGCGAAAGCTCATCCTTGATGGCCCAGGCCGGCGGCCGCGGACGCCATCATCCGCGTGCGGGTCGGCCGATGAAGGTTCAACCCGTCTGGCGGACCTCGCTCGACAGCTGATGCACCCTGGCCACCGCCCGCGCCAGATCATCGAGCGGGCGTGGCGACGCCACTGGCGATCCGGCGCCAAGACGTGTGGCCAAGCCCCGCGCTTCCAGTGACCGATAGAGCGCTTCCAGGTCGCGTGGCCGGAACCATAGACCGCGTGTGGTCAGCCAGTCGAGGAAACGGCCGCCGAGATGCTGCTGGAGCGGGGTGCCCCGGTAGGTGTCGCCGCCGAACACCTTCAGCACCAAGCGCACCAGCGGCCGTACCACCGGTAGGTTGTCATGCCACCGGGGCAGGTCGAACACGGCAATCGGTCGGCCGGTCATGGCACTGGCTGCCAGTGCTGGAGCGTCACCGGCAACGACGATGAACCGATCTGCCGCTGCCAGCAGCTGTGCGTAGGCATCCTCGGCTTCGAGCGTCTTGGCCCCCTGCGGGAGCTGTCCGCGCAGCGCTTCGACCAGCTTGCTCGAGGCTTCCGGCGCGACGGCAATGGCGAGCGACCCGCCATGTCGCTCCATGTCGGCGGCGACCGCTCGGCCGAACTCACCGGCCACGCTCTCGCTCATGACCCAAGGATAGGTATGTGCCGGCATGAACAATGCGGTCAGCGGCCGGTCGACATCGGCGGTCAGGCTGCTGCGAGCAGCTGGCACCGTCGTCTCCGCCAAGGGCGCCGCCACCTGCAGCACGTTGCCACGAATGGGCAGCCGATCGTCAGGTGTGGCGATGATGAGGTCATACTCCGCAAAGCTGCCGCCCGGCCGACCCAGATGCACGATCTTGGTCCGTCCGCCGGACTGACGACGAATCCATCGGGCTACCGGCAGGCTGCGGCGGCCGGTGGTGATGAGGATATCGGGCCACGGAGCGGCCAGCGTTGCCGAATCGGCCGGACCGAGCACCCCCACCGTCGCCATGAGCAGGCGGCCGCGCAACGGGGCCAAGGGTCCGTAGGCGACATGCTTTTCCTCGTACCGCCAGCCCAGGGCCGCGGCCAGCGAGACGGCCCCCTGGTCCTGCAGCTCGCCCTCGCCGGTGAGCGCCCAAACCAGCGGCTCCGAGGGCGGCTCGATGCGGCGCACCTGCGTCGTCTCGACGGCGAACGAGCCGGTCGGCAGCAGCCGGGCCGCATCCAGCTCCCAGCTGACTCCAGGATAATGGGCGGCAACCTCGTCGACACGGCGGCGCCACCAGCTCGCGCTGCCAACCCCTGTCTCGGCGCTAACCGTGAGGCGCAGGATCAGGGTACGCTCGGCAGCCTGAAAGAGGCTGCGCAGCACCCAGTTCACATCGCCGCCAGGAATCCGCTCGACAATGCCGGTGGCCACCACGGCGTCGAATCGTTCGTCGGGCAAGCGGCCTTGTGCCATTGCGAAGTCGTGATGGACGACGCTCGATCCCTTGACCTCCGCCGCGGTCGGGCCGGCCGAGGCGATGTCCGTGAGCAGAATCCGCCGCGCGGCGGTTTGTTGCAACAGGCCGACCGCCGACGTCGACAAGGGCGCATGCGTGGCGCTCGACCCCTCGGCCGGCCGGTTGGAGCCCAGGATGGCCCGGAAGCCCGGGCTCGGTGCGGCGGCGGTGAAGACCTCGAACCCCGCCGCATCGGCGGCACGCTCGAGATCGTGCCAGATATAGGCCAGCGGATTCTGCTGGTAGGAGAAGATGCCGGGAAACGGATTCCATGGCTGCTGGTGCAGGGCGGTGTAGTGCAGACACTTCGTCCGGCCCTCGTGATACTCGAGGTCGCGGGCGTTCCAATGCGGGTCGAGCTCGCCCCACAGGCCCGGCACCACGGCCGGCTTGCTGGTCAGCGGACCCTTGGCGCCGGGTGCCGAAGCGGCCGCCCGGTTCCACCACGGCAGCATCTTGGCACAATCGATCAGCATCACCGACGTGTCGCGGGCGTCGATCGCAAGATAGCCATGCCCATTCAAGTCGAGATCGAACAGCAACGCAGGATCGGCCAGATAGATCTGGTCGACATCGTTGTAGATCGCCTTGCCGCTGCCACCGGCGAGATCGGGGATGGCAAACCGGTAGCAAGTAAACCCCGTGCGCCAGCCACGCCGATCGAAGCCGGCGAGATTGTTCATCAGGTGGATCTCGTAGACCCGGCCCGGGTCGCGCACCCGCAAAATCGACCAGACGAAGATCCGCTCGGCGCGGTACTGGCCTTCTTCGGTGCCGAGGAAGATGCGTACCGGCGGAAGTGGGGACGGCGTCGCCCCCGGCTGCACGCCGAGGATCACGCTGTCAGGATGTTCACGGTAGTAGGGCCAGGTCCCTTCGAGCTGCGTCGACACCGATCTTGGTCCCCAAGGTGCTTCCCCACGGGCGGGGTTCTTACGCAGTTGCGGGAGGAGCGTCAAACCCGCGTCCCCGCAGCGGCAGATGGCCGCGAACGGCGATGACGCTACGGCATGCGGACAGCTTGGTTTTGGCCCGGCCCATACCTATATGTGCGGCGCGGTCGTGGGACCGCATGTTTTCGATCATCCTCGACCCCTCCCGCCCGAGCGAGTTACATGGACCTGCGCAACATCGCGATCATCGCGCATGTCGACCACGGCAAGACGACCCTGGTCGACCGACTGCTGCAGCAGTCCGGCACTTTCCGCGAGAACCAGCAGGTTCAGGAGCGGGCCATGGACAGTAACGATCTCGAGCGCGAGCGCGGGATCACCATTCTGGCCAAGGCCACCTCGGTGGTGTGGAAGAACGTGCGCATCAACATTGTCGATACGCCCGGCCACGCCGATTTCGGCGGTGAGGTCGAGCGCATCCTGTCGATGGTCGACAGCTGCCTGCTGCTGGTCGACGCGGCGGAAGGGCCGATGCCGCAAACCAAGTTCGTGCTCGGCAAGGCGCTGCGCAAAGGCCTGCGGCCGATCGCGGTGATCAACAAGGTGGACAAGCCGGAGCAGCGCTCGACGGAGGTGCTGAACGAGATCTTCGATCTGTTCGCCGCCCTCGACGCGGACGAGCACCAGCTCGACTTCCCGCACATCTACGCCAGTGCGAAGCACGGCTGGGCCGTGCGCGAGCTCGACGACGAGCGCGTCGATCTCGGGCCGCTGTTCGACCTCATCCTCGAGCACGTGGCGCCGCCGGTGGCCGACAAGGACGGACCCTTCCGGATGCTGGCGACGACGCTGGAGGCCAATCCCTATCTCGGCCGTCTGCTCACCGGCCGGATCGAGTCCGGTCGCGCCAGGGCCAACATGGCTGTCAAGTCGATGACCCGCGACGGCGAGCTGATCGAGCAGGGCCGGATTTCCAAGATCCTGGCCTTTAGGGGCCTGGACCGGCAGCCGGTCGAGGAGGCTGAGGCGGGCGACATCGTGGCGATCGCCGGCTTCACGAAGACGACCGTCGCCGACACGTTGTGCGACCCCGCGGTCGAGGCACCGATCCCGGCGCAGCCGATCGACCCCTCCACGATCGCCATGACGTTCTCCGTCAACGACGGTCCCTATGCCGGCCAGGAAGGCACCAAGGTGACCTCGCGGCAGATTTGGGACCGCTTGGTCCGCGAAGCCGAAGGCAATGTCGCCATCCGCGTCAAGTTGAGCGACGAGCGCGACGCGTTCGAGGTCGCCGGCCGTGGCGAGCTGCAGCTCGCGGTGCTGATCGAGACCATGCGCCGCGAGGGTTTCGAGATGTGCGGGGGCCGGCCACGCGTGCTGTTCCAGAACGATCCCACCACGGGCGAGCGGCTGGAGCCGATCGAGGAGGTCGTGATCGATGTCGACGAGGAGTATTCCGGCGTCGTGGTCGAGAAGCTCAGCGCCCGCCGTGCCGAGCTCAAGGACATGCGACCAGCCGGTGCCGGCAAGCAGCGGATCGTGTTCCATGCGCCGTCCCGCGCGCTGATCGGGTATTTCGGCGAGTTCCTCACCGACACCCGGGGCACGGGCGTGCTCAATCGCGTCTTCGTCGACTATGAGCCCTTCAAGGGCGCGATCCAGCAGCGTCATACGGGTGTGCTGATCTCCTCCGAGCTCGGCGAATCCACCGCCTACGCGCTCTTCAGCCTGGAGGATCGCGGACCCCTGTTCATCGGCGCCGGGGAGAAGATCTATACCGGCATGATCATCGGCGAGCACACGCGCGGCAACGATCTGGACGTCAATCCGCTGCGCGCCAAGAAGCTGACCAACATCCGCGCCGCCGGCAAGGACGACAATCTTCTGCTGACACCGCCGGTGCGGATGACGCTGGAGCGCGCGATCGCCTACGTTTCGGAAGACGAGCTCGTGGAGATCACCCCCGCCGCCGTCCGTCTGCGCAAGCGCTATCTCGATCCCAACGAGCGCAAGCGTCAGGCCCGCCAGAAAGACGTGGCCTGACGCCGGTCCGCCCAATCGGACTATGGCCAACTTGCAACCTCGGCGCGCCCGCGCTTCCTGACGAGCCGTAAACTCTACCCTCCGGTGTGAAACCGGGTAACAGTGCCCGCATATCGGGGAGTGCTTTACGCTGCCGTGTGGGGACAGCGTCAGGACCTCGCCTCGCCGTCACGGCAGCGAGAGGGTTGCTCTAGGCATGTGCAGGGTTGCCTCGCGAGGTGCCGTACTGGCCGTAACGGTCGCCCTGGCACGGGCCGGGGACCTGCAGGCGGCCGGGTTCGCCTTGAAGGAGCAGTCGCCGGGCGCGCAGGGCAACGCCTTCGCCGGTGCCACCGCTGGTGGCGACGACTTGAGCCTGATGTTCTTCAATCCGGCGGCCCTTGGCGGGATCGACGAGGTGCAGCTGCAGGCGGTGGCGACGGTCGTGGCGCCGCGCGTCGAGCTCGACAACGCCAGTGGCAGCACGGTGACCGCGACAACGATCGGCGGTACCGGCCATAACAGCGACATCGCGGCGGATGCCGTGCTGCCTGCCTTCTACGCGGCGCTGCCGCTGCCCGGCCGGGTCACGCTGGGCCTTGCGGTGAACGTGCCTTTCGGCCTCGAGACCAACTATCCGGACGAGTGGGTCGGCCGCTACCACGCCGTGAAGTCGGACCTGAAGACCGTCAACATCAACCCCGCCTTCGCCTGGCGGGCGACCGACTGGCTGTCGCTCGGCGGCGGCTTCCAGGCGCAGTATGCCGACGGCACGCTGACCAACGCGATCGACTTCGGGACGATCGGCGCCGCCGCCGGCGTTCCGGGCGCGGCGCCGGCGCAGCAGGATGGGTTCTCCCGGCTGCACGGCGACGACTGGGCCTACGGTTGGGATGCCGGCCTGATCGTCGAGCCGCTGGCCGGCACCAGGATTGGTGTGGCCTATCGTTCCCAGATCAAGCACACGTTGCGCGGCGAGGTCGACTTCACCGGCGACGATGCCGGCATCGCCAACATCCTCCGGCGCAGCACCGGGGCGTTCACGGACAGCGATGCGAGCCTGGGCCTGACCACGCCCGCCAGCCTCTCGATCGGCCTGCACCAGGACATCACCCCGAAGCTGGCCCTGCTGGCGGAGGCGCAGTGGACCGACTGGAGCGTGTTCGACCAGCTCACCGTCGAGTTCGACAACCCGAACCAGCCCGACAGCGTCACCGAGGAGGAATGGCACGACACCTGGTTCCTCGCCGTCGGCACGACCTACGCGGCAACCGAAGACGTGACCCTGCGTGCCGGCGTGGCGCTCGACCAGAGCCCGGTCAAGGACAAGTACCGGACCCCGCGGATTCCCGACGAGAATCGCTACTGGCTGTCCGCAGGCGTCGGCTGGAAGCCCGCTGCCTGGCTCGATCTCGACGCGGCCCTGACCTATATCTGGATGGAGGACAGCGAGGTCGATCTGGCGGCTGCGGACGAGGGCAGCACCTTTCGGGGCGATCTGCAGGCGGACTACGAATCACACATCGTCCTGGTCGGGCTGAGCGCGCGCGTGCGCTTCTAGCCTAGGTCCCCGGGCCAGCGGGCAGAGCGTCGAGGGCTGCCCGCAGCTCGCCCGCGAACGCACCGACGGCGGCCGGCAGGGCCTGCAGTGACGCCGGCTTCTGCGGGACGGTCGCCGCCAGCCGGAGCAGGGCTGCCGGCTCCCGATCAACCTTGGGGCCATATCGATCGGCAACCGCCGCAGCCGCGTCCGGATGCCCGAGTTGCGCCTGGGCGAGGCCCAGCCATACGGCGGCTTCCGCCGAGGCGGGCCCCAGCGGCATGGCGCCGTGATCCTCCGCCAGGTCGGCAGCGGCGGAATCGGCCAGGGAGGTCC
>JAPJRA010000206.1 GCA_030824835.1 Geminicoccaceae bacterium
GGACAGCGGCCCGGTACAGGTCGACGACGAGGTCGAGGCGGAGCGTATCGCCGCCTGACGACCGTCGTTGCGCCCGTCGCGGGAGGAGGGGCGCGCGAGCGCCCCTTTTTCGTGGTTCATCTTCAGAACGGGCTCTGTGCGCCATGCTGAACTGGGATCGGCACTATGCGGGGCGGGCCGGCCGCATCACGGCCTCCGAGATCCGCGAGCTGCTCAAGCTGCTCGACCGGCCGGGCATCATCTCCTTCGCAGGTGGTATCCCGGACGCGTCGCTGTTTCCGGTGGAAGCGGTCGCGGCCTCGTTCCGTCGCATCCTGGAGACACCGGCGACCGCCGGCGTGGCGCTGCAGTACGCCGTCAGCGAGGGCTACCTACCGCTGCGCGAGTGGCTGGTCGGGCATATGGGACGGCTGGGCGTGACCTGCGGTCCTGAGCAGATCCTGATCACCAACGGCTCCCAGCAGGCCCTGGATTTCCTGGGGAAGCTGTTCGTGGCTCCTGGCGACCGGGTGCTGGCGGCACGGCCGACCTATCTTGGCGCCCTTCAGGCGTTCTCCACCTACGAGGCAGAGTTCGGCGCCTTTCCCGGTCTCGGCGGCGAGCCGGATGCGGCCGAGCATGGCAAGCTCGCCTACGTGATGCCGGACTTCGCCAACCCCAGTGGCCGCACCTTGAGCTTGGCCGAGCGCCGGGCGGTGCTGCGGATGGCCACGGCGGCCGATCTGCCAGTGATCGAGGACGCCGCCTACGAGCAGCTCTACTTCGATGCCGAGCCCCTGCCGTCGCTGCTGGCGCTGGACAGCGCCGACAAGGGCGTCGACCGCGGCCGCGTCATCTTCTGTGGCACCTTCTCGAAGACCGTCGTGCCGGGCTTGCGGATCGGTTGGATCGTGGCGCCGCGGCCGGTGATCGAGAAGCTGGTGCTGATCAAGCAGGCGAGCGACCTGCACACCAGCGCCCTCAACCAGATGGCCATGCTGGATATCGCCAGTGCCATCGTGCCCGGGCATACGGAGGTCATCCGCGCCGCTTACCGCCAGCGTCGCGACGCCATGCTGGCGGCGCTCGAGGCTTCGATGCCAGCCGGCGTGACGTGGACCCGCCCGGCCGGCGGCATGTTCATCTGGTTGACCTTGCCGGCGTCGGTCGACACCGGGCGCCTGCTCGAGCGCTCGATCGAGACCTGTGGCGTCGCCTTCGTCCCGGGTGCCGCCTTCTTCCCTGACCGCTCCGGGCGCAACACGCTGCGGCTGAGCTACTCGCTCAACACGCCGACCGAGATCGCGGACGGAATCTCAAGGCTGGCCGACGTGATCCGTGATGTCGGGCATGACTGAATCGGTCGCCCGGTTGCGGTATTGCAGCGCCACCCGCACGCCCTTGAAGGAGCGCAGGAGCGCCAGCACGGAGACGATGGTGAGCGGCAGCCAGATCGCGAAATGGACCCAGGCCGGCGGCGCGTAGCGGGCCTCGACGATCAGGGCGCCGAACACGTTGACGAAACCGACGATGAGAATGAGGAAAGCCGCCGGCCCGTCGTCATTGTCGTAGAGCGAAAGGTCGGCGCCGCAGGACTCGCAGGGCGAACGCAGTGCCAGATAGCCATGGAACAGCCGCCCACGGCCGCAGACCGGGCATCGGCAGGCTAGCCCGGCTGCGAGCGCCGAAGGAGGGCGGGCGATGATGCTTACGCCGCCGCCCGGGTCGGCCGCGCCCGACGCGCCCGCCAGACCGCCTCGGCGCCACGCGGCTCGGCATAGTCCGGCTGGTAGGACAGCGTCATCTCGACCGCGGCCTTGGCCCAGCTCGCCAGGGTCCGCTCCTGGGTGATCTCGAAGCTGTCGAAGCCGCACTGCCGCATGAACTGGTAGCGGTCGACCAGCACCTCGCCCACAGCCCGGACCTCGCCCGCGAAGCCGTAGCGCTCGCGCAGGATGCGAGCGGTGCTGAAGGCACGGCCGTCGCTGAACACCGGGAAGCTCAGGGCGACCAGGGCCAGCCGCGGCAGCCATGGCTCCAGCTGCTCGACCCGCTGGCCAGGCTCCAGGCGAACGCCCAGCTCACCCGCGAAGCTCTCGAACAGCTCGGGCTCGGCCAGCAGCCGCGGCAACGGCACGATGATCCGGCCCGAATCGGGCACGGCCTCGCCCTCGGCCAGCGCGCGCCAGCTGTCCTCGACGAACCGACCGGCCTTAAGCAGCGGCATAGAGCTTCTCCTTGAACGGCGCCTCGCCGGCACGCCGATAGACCTCGATGAAGGGTTCGTCGTCGTTGGTGCGTAGCTCGAGATAGGCCTCGACGATGCGCTCGATCGCCGCCGGGACCTGCTCGGCCGAGAAGCCCGGACCGATGATCTTGCCGATGGCGGCGTTGTTGTCGGCGCTGCCACCCAACGTGATCTGGTAGAATTCCTGCCCCTGCTTGTCGAGGCCCAGGATGCCGATGTGGCCCATGTGGTGATGGCCGCAGGCATTGATGCAGCCGGAGATCTTGATCTTCAGCTCGCCGATCTTCTCCTGCCGCTCCAGCTCGGCGAAGCGACTGCTGATGGCCTGGGCGATCGGGATCGAGCGTGCCGTCGCCAGGGCGCAATAGTCCATGCCCGGGCAGGCGATGATGTCCGAGATCAGGTTGCTGTTGGGGGTGGCGAGATCCGCATCCTCCAGCACGTTCCACAATGCGAACAGATCCTGCTTCCTGACGTTGGGCAGGACCAGGTTCTGCTCGTGCGTGACGCGGATCTCGCCCTGGCTGAACTCGTCCGCCAGCGCCGCCACGGTGCGCATCTGCAGCGAGGTCGCATCGCCTGGGATGCCGCCCACCGGCTTCAGCGAGATGTTGGCGATGGCGTAGCCCGCCACCTTGTGGCGCACGGTGTTGTTGCGCACCCAACGGGCGAAGTCCGGGACGGCGAACATCCGCTGGTCGTGCAGCGAATCACGGTCCGGCAGGGTCTCATAGGCCGGCGGCGCGAAGTAGGCCTGGATGCGCTCCAGCTCGTCGGCCGCGATCGCGATGCCTTCGGCATGATCGCCCGCGGCATATTCCGCCTCGACCTCGCGCTTGAACTCGGCAAGGCCCAGCTCGTGGACGAGGATCTTCACCCGCGCCTTGTACTTGTTGTCCCGTCGGCCAAAGCGGTTGTAGACGCGCATGATCGCGGTGCAGTAGGCGAGCAGCTCGTTCTCGGGCAGAAACTCGCGCACGGTCTTGCCGATCATCGGCGTCCGGCCGAGGCCGCCGCCGACGATGACCTCGAAGCCGATCTCGCCGGCCTCGTTCTTCTTCACCACCAAGCCGATATCGTGCCCGCGCACGACGGCCCGATCCACCGTGGCCGCACTGATCGCGATCTTGAACTTGCGTGGCAGGTAGGAGAACTCGGGGTGCAGCGTCGACCACTGGCGCAGCAGCTCGGCCCAGGGCCGGGGGTCGACCACCTCGTCGGCCGCGACACCAGCATAGTGGTCGCTGGTGACATTGCGGATGCAGTTGCCGGAGGTCTGGATGCAGTGCATCTCGACCTCGGCAAGCTCGGCCAGGATGTCGGGCACGTCCTTCAGCTCGGGCCAGTTGAGCTGCAGGTTCTGCCGGGTCGTGAAGTGACCGTAGCCACGATCGTACTTGTCGGCGATGTCGGCGAGCTTCCTCAGCTGGCGCGAGCTCAGGGTGCCATAGGGGATCGCAATCCGCAGCATGTAGGCGTGCAGCTGGAGATAGAGACCGTTCTTCAGCCGTAGCGGCTTGAACTCGTCCTCGCTCAGCTCGCCCGCCAGCCGGCGCTGTACCTGGTCACGGAACTGGGCGGTCCGCTGCAGCACGAACTGCCGATCGAACTCGTCATAGCGATACATGGGAATCTCCGGCGTGGCTTGCCTGCTTGCCGAGGTCGGTGCGCACCGAGGGCCCGACCGTGCGCAGATACTCGCGCAGCTTCAGCGGCCTCACCCGGCCTTCCTCGACGGTGACCTCGATGAGATAGGCATCGACCACCTCGTTGACCGCCACGCCCTGGCTGCCCAGGGCGTCCAGCGCCTTGGCCTCCTCGGCGGTGGCGGCGACGTTGGCGGCCGCGATGTCCTCGACCCAGCCGCGCGTGCCGAGGAACACGACCTCGCCATCCAGCAGCCGATTGGCGGTCATCACCTGCGCGGTCATGCTGCTAGCTCCCAGTGTTCAAGGGCGCACCGTGTGGCGCCAGGCTCGATTGCGTGCATCCGAAGGGTGGCCGTGGCGTCGACGGGGTGCTTGCCATGGGGGAGGGCGCCGACGAAGATCATGGCCGGGCCCCTGATCGAGGCGTCGATGAGGCCTTCCGCCAGACAGCCGATGGTGGTCGTCGCCACCTTCTGACAGGGCAGGGTGCCGTTCTCGACCACGGTCACCGGCGTGTCGTGGTCGATTCCCGCGTCCAGCAGGCGTTCCTGGATGTGGCCTGCGGCGCCGACGCCCATGTAAATGGCCAGCATCTGTCCCGGCCGTGCCAGACTTGCCCAGTCGTGCTCGGCAGCACCGTCGCTGGCATGGCCGGTCAGCAGGGTCAGGCTGCGGCGTTGGTCCCGCTCGGTCAGGCTGAGGCCGACGGCAGCGGCACAGCCCATGGCGGCACTGATGCCTGGCACCACACTCACCGGCACACCGGCCGCGTGCAACGCCGCCAGCTCCTCGCCGCCGCGCCCGAATACGAACGGATCGCCGCCCTTGAGCCGGACGACATGCTTGCCTGCCCGTGCCTCGCGCAGCAG
The DNA here is from genome assembly GCA_030824835.1 of Geminicoccaceae bacterium. Classification (GTDB taxonomy): domain Bacteria; phylum Pseudomonadota; class Alphaproteobacteria; order Geminicoccales; family Geminicoccaceae; genus Benzoatithermus. The sequence goes on from JAPJRA010000206.1 coordinate 4,746, forward strand.
CACGGCATTGATCTCGGCCTGGGTAGGGGATGGTTGGCCAGGTGTCTTGCCGACCATGATGCGCTGCGCATCCCGGCGGGCGCGGTCGAGGATGGCGCCCGACACCAGCCGGTCGGCCACGATCACGTCCGCCTCCTGCAACGCGCGCATGGCCTTGAACGTGAGCAGATCCGGATCGCCGGGGCCGGCGCCGACCAGGGTCACGCGTCCCATCGGGATCGCATCGGCGTCGCCCAGCGACCGCTTGAGGAGATCCGCTGCCTCTTCCCGTGCCCCGGCGAGATAGGCACGCGCCACCGGGCCGTCGAAGAAGCCGTCCCAGAACCGGCGACGCGCGCTCCCGCCCAGGACGGCTTGGCCCACGCGCTTGCGCCAGCTGGCGGCCCACCGCGCCAGCCCGCCCAGCTGCGCCGGCAGCATGGCCTCGAGCGTGGCCTTGAGCTGCCGTGCCAGCACCGGTGCGGTGCCTTCGGTGCCGATGGCCACGATCACCGGATCGCGATCGACCATGGCCGGCGTGATGAAGTCGCACAGCTCCTGGCGATCGACGGCGTTCACCGGCACGCCGGCGGCCCGACACATCGCCACCGCACGCGCCGCGTCGCCGTCCTCGTCGAGGGCCACGTAGGCCAGACGCACGCCGGCAAGATCTCGGGCCGTCAGATGGCGCAGCTCCAAGACCAGCTCGCCAGCAGCGGCCAGGTCCAGGATTTCAGCGCAAGCGTCGAGGGCAAGGACACGGAGCCGTGCCTTGGTCTTGCGCAGCAGACGGATCTTCTGCGCCGCCTGCTCGCCGCCTCCGACGATCAGCACGGGCTGATGATTCAGATCCAGGAATACCGGAAAGAAGCGCATTCGTCGTCCAACACGGCTCGAAGGTGTGGAAACGATGATAGCATCACCCACCAATGGATAATCGTATTTTCACACTCAAAAGTCAAGTGAAGCCATAAATAACAAACAAATCACGTTATTATGTGTCCGCGTCACGCTTGCAGTGTCTTGATGCCACCTGATAGCAACGCGGCCGGCAGATGATGGCTGACGGAAGGAAACGAACATGCGACCGGCGCAGCCCGTCTTGGGCGTGGCCCTGATCGTCGGCTCCGTGTTCCTGATGTCGTTCGGCGACGCTCTCATCAAGTACAACAGCGCGAGCTTCACGGCTTGGCAAATATTCACGCTGCGCTCGGTTATGGTGTTGCCGATTCTGGTCGCCCTGATGATGATCCTTGCACCCGACCAAACCTTGCTCCCGAAATCACCGGGCTGGGTCGGTCTGCGCAGTGCCCTTCTGGTCCTGATGTGGATCGCCTACTATGCCGCTCTGCCGCTGATCTCGCTATCCGCTGCCGCGGTCGCCTTCTACACGGCACCCTTGTTCATGGCGCTTCTCTCGCGCCCGCTCACCGGCGAGCCGGTGGGTCTGGCCAGATGGCTGGGCATCGCGCTCGGCTTCCTGGGCGTCCTCGTCGTGTTGCGCCCGGGTGGCGACACGTTCTCGGTCGCGACCCTGCTGCCGGTACTGGCGGCCGTGCTCTATGCGCTGGCCGCCATCATCACCCGCGCACGCTGCGCCGACGAGCGGCCGCTGGTCCTGGCGCTGGGGCTAAATATCGGCCTGCTCGCCGCTGGCCTGATCGCGACGGTGACCTTATGGCTGATCCATCCCGCCACGATGAGCACAGCAGACCATCCCTTCCTGTTCGGCCCGTGGGCCGCCATGGGTGGGCGCGAATGGTCGCTGATGGCCCTGCTGGCGCTGCTGATGGTAGCCTTTGGCACCGGCGTAGCCATGGCCTATCAGATCGCACCCGCCGCCGTGATCGGCACGTTCGACTACAGCTATGTGCTGTTTGCCGTCGTCTGGAGCTATGGGCTGTTCGCGGAGCGACCGGACGGCATGTCGCTTGTCGGACTGGCGCTGAT
>JAPJRA010000207.1 GCA_030824835.1 Geminicoccaceae bacterium
CGCCACCGCCCAGGGCCGGCCCGGCGGTGGGGTCCTCGACCTCGGTGACGTCGCCGATCAGGGTCTCGGTGGTCAGGATCAGAGTCGCCACCGAGGCCGCGTTGCGCAGGGCACTGCAGGTCACGCGCACCGGATCAACGATCCCGGCCTGGATCATGTTTTCGAACCGGCCGACCGCGGCGTTGAAGCCGTGCCCGCTGTTGACCCGGGTCACCTCCGCGACCACCGCCTCCGCGTCGGCGCCGGCATTGGTAGCGATCCGGGCCAAGGGACGGGAGAGGACCGACCGCAGCAGCCGGACCCCTTCGGCGACGTCGCCGTCGACCATCCGCAGCAGCCCGTCAAGTGCCGGCGCCGCCTGCGTCAGCGCCGCCCCGCCACCGGCGACGACGCCTTCCTCGGCGGCAGCGCGGACCGCGTGCAGCGCATCCTCGATCAGCTGAATGGTCCGCTTCTGCTCCACCGGCGTCACCCCGCCGGCATGCAGCACCGCCGTCCCACCCGACAGTTTGGCCATGCGCTCGCGCAGCTTGTCCTGCTCGATGTTGGGCGGTGCCACATTGTATTGGCGCTGCACCTGGGCCCGACGCGCCGCGATCAGGTCGGGGTCGCCCGCACCGCGGATGATGGCAGTGTGCGAGGCCGTGCTCTGCACCCGCCGGGCCTCGCCCAGCTCCTCGCGGGTCACGTCCTCGAGCCTGCCACCGAGATCGCGAGCGATCACCTTACCGCCAGTGAGGATCGCCAGATCCTCGAGCATCGCCTTGCGCCAGTGGCCATATTCCGGCGGATGGACGACGAGGTAGCGGCCCGGCGCTTGCTTGCCGAGCAGGGACAGCACCACGTCCGGGGACATCTCCTCGGCAATGACCAGCAGCGGGCGCCCATCTTCCTCGGCAATGGCGCGCGCCGTGGCCAGGACCTCCGGCGTTTTGATCTTGAGGTCCGTCATCAGTATGTAGGGCCGCTCCAGCACGGCCTCCATCTTCTCCGGATCGGTGACCATGTGGTGGGACAGGTAGCCCCGGTCGAAGGACATGCCCTCGACGACCTCCAGCACGGTATCGGTCGTGACACCGTACTCGGTGGTGATCACGCCATCCGTGCCGACCCGCTCGTAGGCCTCGGCCACCAGGGCGCCGAGCTTGGCGTCGGTGGCGGCGATGTTGGCGACGGCAGCCAGCACGCCGGGGGCGGTGCCGGGACGCGCCGAGGCCTGGAGGCTCTCGACGATCTGGGCCACCGCAAGATCGATGCCCTTGCACAGGTCGACCGGCTTGGCGCCGCGATCGGTCGCCTGGACCCCCGCCTGCACCATGGCATTGGCCAGGACGATAGCCGTGGTGGTGCCGTCACCGGCGACCGCGTTGGTTTGCATCGAGACCTCACGGGCCACCTGCGCGCCCATGTTCTCGAACCGGTTCGGCAGCTCGACCTCGGCCGCGATGCTGACCCCGTCACGGGTGATCAGCGGTGTGCCGATCGGGCGGTCGATCATCGCATTGAGGCCCTTGGGCCCAAGCGTCGGCTCGACCGCGGCGGACAGGCGCTGGACGCCACGGGCGAGTGCGTGCCGTGCGTCCGAGTTGTGAAGCATGATTTTGGCCACGAGAATCTCCTCACGTTCCCCAAGGAACGGCTCGACCGATACGGCCCCGTATGGGCTTTCAGCTCGCCTGGGCGCGAGCGGGCGGCACCGCCCCCAGCATGAAATCGACCAGCGTCGGCTCGCCACCGGCGCAGCTCGCCTCCTGGTACCGGGCACGGCCCAACCCGCGGCAGAGCGCGCCGGTGAACTCCATGTTGATCCGCACGCTCCGGAGCCCGGCCAGGTACTCGCCCAGCGCCTCGGCGTGGAGCGTGTCTCCGGCCAGGGAGCGGAACGCGGCGTCAGCCGGACCTATCCATGAATGCCGCTTCAGCAGCAGCTCCCGGTAGCGTGGCCGCTGGCGCGCGGCCTCGCTGTGGCCGAGATCAGCCGAGTCGAGGCTGCGCAGGTCCATGGCTGCGATGTCGGCATCGCTATGACCTCGCTCGCGCAGCCCCAGGATCACCGCCTCCTGGCGCCGCTGGAAGGCCTTGGTCTCGAACTTGGCGCGCAGCTCGCCCAGATCCTCCCCGTCGGCAAGGGAGCCGAAGATCTCGCCGAAGCTGCGCCCGGCGTTCAGGCCGTCATTGATCTCCTCGCCCCACATATGATCGAGCAGCTGGACGCGGACGCCGGCGGCCCATGGCAGGCTGCCGGCCTCGCGGATGATGCCCTCGGCCATCAGGAACGCGAAGTTGGGCGAGCACCAGTAGGTCGGCAGGCGGAACTCGACCTCGATCACGCCCTCGGCCGACACGGTCACCCGCTCGACGAACCCCATGTCGGTGATCGGGTCGTCGAGCTCGGGATCGTTGACCCGCGCGAGACGGGCCCAGACCTCGGCCTGTCTCGCTTCGGTTGACGAGGCCATCATCGTCACTCGGCCGCGATGCTGAACGGCACTTGCGCGAACTGCGCCCGCTTCGCCTCGACGTCGATGTCGTAGATCCGCGCCGCGTTCAGGCCCAGGATCTTCTCCTTGATCTCCGGCGTGAGGTCGACCCCGCGCTCCTGCTTGATGTCCTCCGGCAGCTCGAAGGCCCAGAACTTCTCGACGAGCCAGCGCGGCGTCCAGATAGCGTAGTCCGAGCCGAACAGCAGCTTGTCGGGGCCTACCCAGAACAGCAGTTCCGCGATCACCTCGGCGAAGTAGCGCGGCCGCGAATGGATGAACGGCAGAGCCACCGCAAGACCACCATAGACATTGGTCTCCTGGACCGCGATCCAACAGAAGTCATCGAGTCGCGGCAGACCGCAATGCTCGACGATCCAGTTGAGATTCTGGAAGTCGGTTGCGGCATAGTCGACGTCGTGGACGTCGAACGCGTCCTTGTTCAAGGGGATGATCGTCGGGCCCTTGTGCACGTGCATGTTCTTGATGCCGAGCTTCTCGCACAGCTCGAAGCACTTGTACGCGGCCGGGTCGTTCAGGCGCCAACCCTTGGATTCGCCGCGCCATTCGGCCGTGTAGAGCTTGATGCCCTTGACGTTGTAGGTCTCTTTCAGGAAGTGGATGTACTCGAGCGCCTGCTCGCCGTCCCGCGGATCGAACGCTCCGTTGACGATGAAGCGGTCCGGATAGTTCGCGGCGATGGTGGCGTTGCGCTCGATGGTGTTGAAGCCGGCCTTGTAGAAGTCCTTCAGATAGGTCGACTGGATGATCGCCATGTCATCGGGTCCGTCGACGAACAGATCCCGGTAGAGATCGTCGGCGCTATACTTCTCGAACTTGTCCTTTTCCCAGCGCTGCTCCGGCGGGCTCAATGCCATGTGGTAGCCGTAGAAGCACTCGATGAACTGCTTGCCGTGGATGTTACGCTGATTTTCCGGGCTGCCATCCCAGAAGTGGGTATGGCCGTCGACCACGAAGATCTCTTTGCCTTCCGGCGTGACGAACATGGCGCTCTCCGCGTTCATGGGTGGCCGGCCGGGAGCGCCACGCAGTTCGCTCCCGGCTTGAGGTCAAGGTGCTCAGATGTATTCGAACACGTCGTCCATGTTGGCGAACAGGATGACCGTATTGTCGTCCTGCCGCACCATGCGCCCATAGTGGGTCGACGTGTTGACCTCAAAGATCTCGGCCGTCATGTCGCGGCCGAGATACTCGCCAATCTCGTCCATCTTGAAGACGAGACGCCCCCTGCCGTCGATGCGGATCAGGGCCGGCTGGTAGGTGACGGTGACGTCGGGCTTCTCAGCCATGAACTCGGCGATGGCGCGTGCCTCGACCGAGTCGTTCATGGTGACACCACACTGGTCCGAGATGGTCTGCTCGAACGTGATGTCCTTCATCGACTTGAAGACGTTGCTGTGCGATTCCCCGCGGGCGGCGACGGACATGTGCTTCTTTCCTTCCTTCAGCGCTTCAGACCGAGCTCGCCCGTGATCTTGTCGAGCCGCTCTTCGGATTGGGCCCGCACATCCTCGAAGGAGACGGGCTTGGAGTGCGGCTGCGACCAGATCGGCTGCAGGCCAGCCGCCGCCTTGCGGGCCAGGCTGCCGTGCTTGTCGAGCCAGCCCTGGAACAGCTGCCGATTGGCGTCGGCATGCTTCTCGTCGTTAGCCAGCAGGTAGACGAGGTCGATGGCATTCGCGAGATTGCGCTCGTAATCGGCCTCGGCGGCGGAGATGACCGGCGGCGTGATGAAGTCGTTGTTGGCGGCCGCCACCTGCATCAGGAAGCCCGAGCGGAAGAGCTCGCCGACCAGCGGCTCGAACACGATGTTGATGGCGAAATACTGCTCTAGATAGTCGGCCGAGCCCATGATGGTCTCGACCGCCTCACGGGTACCCTGCCAAATCCCGTCCTCGAGCCAGGCCTTCTTGCCGAGGTCGTCGTTCCAGCCCTCGATGTCCATGCCGATCTCGGCGAGGTACAGCGTGATGTCCTGGGCGAGACGGAGCTTGTAGGACGAATTGGTCAGGGTCGCGTTGTTGATCATCTGGGTGTAGCCGTAGCGCTGCGCCTGCATCAGCGACGTGCCCAGACCGAACTCGGCGTGCTTCCATGCCCCCAGATGGGTCTGCAGGATCTTGACCCAGGCCTTGTCGAAATTCTTGTGCGCCCCGGACTTGCGCGCATTGGCGATGACGCTCTGCACCATCGTCTCGATCTTGGACTGGCGCTGGTAGTGCGTCCGCTCCCATTCTTGGTCGGGAGCACGGAACAGGTGCCAGTTCGAGCTCTGGGCCGCGGTGGCGTCCTTGACGTAGGCGCCGTTGCCGTTCGGGAACGAGATGATCCAGTTCTGGATCAAGTAGCGCTCCGGGTCGGGCTGGACGTCGACCGTGACGTCCTCGTAATGGGTCGCCCGCTTGCCCTTCGGGTCGAAGTAGCGATAGCGCCGGCTGTCGGAGTCGGCGAAGATCGCGGCGCCTGCCGCTCCCGAACCTACCGAGCTGGACGTTGCTGGCATTGCTTCAGTCTCCTTGATCTTGTTTTGCACTCACGCGCCTAGCGATCGGTCGCGACCTCATGCGACCGACGAACCGGAAGACGGCGTGAACTTGTCGAAGAAGATTCGCTCGAGCTCGAAGTCGTTCATGAACAGAACGGGGTTGAGCGCATCGATCATCGGCGGGGGGCCGCACGCGTAGACATCGCCGTTGCCGTCGAGGTCGAGGCGCTTCAGCCAGTCGCCGACCCGCTCGTGCACGAAACCGCGCTCGCCCTGCCAGGACGTATCTTCATCGGCGTGCGACAGCACCGGCACGAACGTCAGCGTCGGGTAGGCAGCGGTGAGCTCGGCCACCCGCTCGAGATGAAACAGATCCCGCTGCGTCCGCGCGCCATAGAACAGATAGACCGGACGCTCCTCGCCGCTGGCCATATGGTCGTGAAGAATGGACCAGATGGGCGACAGGCCGGAGCCGGCGGCCACTAGTATCAAGGCTCCGTCACGTTCTTCGCGCCGGAAGCAGGTGCCGTATGGTCCGACGACTCCGACCTCGGCGCCGACGGCGATGCCGCCGCTGTCGAGCTGGCCGGAGAACTTTCCTTCTGGATACTTCTTGATGATGAAGGAGAGTCTTTGGGTTTCGCTCGGCGGATTTGCCATGGAGAACGAGCGCGTAATCGTCTCCCCTTCTTCGGTCGTGACGGTGATGTCGACATACTGGCCCGCCCAGAACTTGATCGGCTTGTCGATCTCGATCTCGATGCCGCGGATGTCGTGGGTCAGCTTCTCGAACTTGGTGATCGTGCCGTTGAACGACTTCACCGGGATCGACTTCGCCAGTAGCTCCTCGTCATAGTTGAGAAGCTCGACCTCCATGTCGCTCTGGGGCAGCGAGCGGCACAGCAGAATGCCACCTTGCTCCCGCTCCATGTCGTTCAGGGCGAATGTCGAGTATTTCAACAGATCGACTTCACCCTCGAGCAACATGCACTTGCAGGCGGAGCATTGCCCTTCCTTGCAGCCGTGCGGTAGCGCAATGCCCTGGCGGAACGCGGCGTTGAGCACCGTTTCGCCCTCGTCGACCTCGAATTCGACGCCGACCGGCATCAGGCGGACGGTGTAGCCTGCACTCATCGAGTTTTCCCCTAGTCGGCCGACCGTGATGCGACGCTGCACCCGGACGGCGGTCGTGGTCGCGGCAGCGTGGGGACCGCAAGCGGTCCCCACCTTCACCGATCAGTTGCAGGGATTGATCGTGAAGCCGGCGCGATATTCAGCCAGATGCTGCTCGCGCTGCTCGGGCGACATCTCGCGCAGCAGGGTCAGCGGCGACATCAAGGTGTGGCCGCGGACGTCGTCCAAGGTCCACATCTCCTTGTCGTCGAAGCGCAGATGCGGCTGCGGAACCAGGGTCTTGCCGTCCGAGCGGACGAAGTTCAGGTCCTTGATCGCATCGGCCAGATCCCAGCCGTGATAGAGCGTCTCCCATTCGCGCTTGCCGCTGAACCGCCCCATCGCCGGCGTCGGGCGACCCTGATACTCCTCGGCGAACGCCTCGACGGCGGTCCACCGATCGAGCTCGTGGGCGAAGGTGTGGAGCTTGCCGTCGATCTCGTCGACGACCATGTCCTCGCGGATCAGGCAGGGAACGAGGCAGCTCCAGCACCGGTGCGGGTAG
>JAPJRA010000208.1 GCA_030824835.1 Geminicoccaceae bacterium
AAGCTCATGTAGCCGTAGCGGCCCATCATGACGACGTCCTGGACCAGCACCGGGAAGTTCCAGTCGACATCCTCGCTCTGCGGCACGTAGGCGACGCTGTTGCGCTTCAGCGCGTCGGCGACCGGCATCCCGCACAGGCTGACGGTGCCACGAGACGGGCGCACGAAGCCCATAATCGCCTTGAACAGGGTCGACTTGCCGCTGCCGTTGATGCCGACCAGCGCACAGATCGAGCCCAGCCCCAGCTCGAACGACGCGTCCTCGATCGCCGTATGGCCGTTGCGGTAGGTGACGGTGAGGTCACGGACGGCGATGCCGATCTCGTCCGGCATGGCGATCACGCGCTGAAGCCCTGCGCGATCGTCTCGACGGTGACTTCGAGCAGGTCGACGTAGCTCGGGACCGGCCCGTCCGGGCCGCTGAGCGAGTCGACGTACAGCACGCCCCCGTATTGCGCGCCCGTCTCCTTGGCCACCTGCCGCGCGGCGCGGTCGGAGATCGTGCTCTCGCTGAACACGACCGGGATCTGGTTCTCGCGCACGAGGTCGATCACGCGCCGCACCTGCTTGGGCGTGCCCTGCTCGTCGGCGTTGATCGGCCAGAGGAAGGCTTCGCGCATCCCGTAATCGCGGGCGAGATAGCTGAACGCCCCCTCGCTGGTCACCAGCCAGCGGCGGGTCTCGGGCACGGCCGCCAGCCGCTGCCGCAACGGCTCGTCCAGTGCGCGGATCCGGGCCGCGTAGGCCTGGGCATTGCGGTCGTAGATCGCCGCGTTGGCAGGGTCGTGCTGGGCCAGCGCCTGGCGGATGTTCTCGATGTAGATCAGCGCGTTGGTGGGCGACATCCAGGCATGCGGGTTGGGCTTGCCGGTATACGGCCCCTGCGTGATCCCCATGAGCTCCACGCCCGAGGTCACGACCACGCTCGGCACGTCACGGACATTCTCGAAGAACCGCTCGAACCAGCGCTCGAGATTGAGGCCGTTCCACAGCACGAGGTCGGCCGACTGCGCCTTGACGATGTCGAGCGGCGTCGGCTGGTAGTCGTGGATCTCGGCACCCGGCTTCGTGATCGACTCGACCGTGGCCGCCGTCCCGGCGACGTTCTGCGCGATGTCCTGGATGACCGTGAAGGTCGTCACCACGCGAAACGGCTTGGCGCCCTCGGCCTCCTCGGCCCCGGGACGCGCTCCGACCGCCATCGCCAGCAGGAGCGCGCCGGCCGCCACCATAAACTGCCTGCCCAAGCTCTGACGCATGCGGATCCCCAGCAATTTGTGGCTTCACGAGCATGTCCATAGCTGCATTGTTTAGCTAAAGCTACATTTTTTATGTCAGACTTTAGCCAGGGTGATTGGGCCGGCTGCCCGTCCCGAAGTAGAATCCGCGCGGTGCCCGCAACCTCCCTGCACGTTTACGGCAGTCGATCAGCGGCTATGGTACAGCGGTTGCCGAGCCGGAGGTTGAGCTGTGCGGAATTTGCTGACGGCCGCCGCTCGTGCAGGCAGGCACTTGAAGTTCATCGAGGGACGCTTCGCGCGGCGCCTTGCGACACTCTCCGGCGGCACCGTCCTCGGCCAAGCGGTGCTCATTGCATGCTCGCCGCTTCTGACCCGACTATATACGCCAGCCGAGTTCGGCGTGCTGGCCGTGTTCATTGCCGCGTCGAGCATGCTGCTCAACGTCATGACGTTGCGGTACGAGTATGCCATTCCCTCATGTCGGACGGATGATGAGGCTGCGGGCATGGTCACCTTGTGCGCCATGGTCACGTTGCCCGTCAGTGCGGCGCTCGCGCTGACATTGCTGCTCGTTGCGGACAGGGTCGTCGACTATCTCGCCATGCCCGATCTTCGCGGGCTGCTCTGGGTGCTCCCGGCCATGATGCTGGTCTGGGGCTTGACGCTACCACTGGGCGGATGGTCGATCCGCAACGGCACGTTCCGGCAGAACGCCATCGGCAACTTCGCCCAGTTCGCCTCTCAAGGCGTCGCGCCGTTAGCACTGGGCCTCGCGTTCGGCGGCACCGGCTCGCTGGTTCTCGGCTACGCGATGGGGCCGCTGGCGCGCCTCGCGGGTTTACTGATGGTAGCCCCCCGCCCCTCTTCTCTTCGCTTGCGGCGGATCGAGTTCGCGCGTCTCTGCAGTCTGGCCCGTCGCTTCTGGCGCTACCCCGTCTTCTCGGGCTCGTCGGCGCTGCTGCAGAACGTGTCGCAGATGCTGCCGTCGATCCTGATCGCCATCCTCTACGGCCCGGCCGCTGCCGGCATATTTGGCTTGGCGCAGCGGATCATGAGCTTGCCATTGCGCCTGCTGGCGGACGCGGCAAGCTCCGTGTTCCTTGCAGAAATTGCCCGGGCCGATCGGCGGGTAACCCATCAGCTGTTCATCCGTACGTCGACAACGTTCCTATGCGTCGGGGTTGCCGGCATGCTGCCCGTCATGCTGTTCGGGCCCCAGCTGTTTGCGCTCGTCTTCGGTGAATCGTGGCGGGCGACGGGAGAAATCACCCAGATTCTGGTGCCGCTCTATCTGGCCAGATTCATCGTCACGCCAGTGTCGCAGATATTGAACGTGTATCGGCAACAGCACATGCATTTTCTGTCATCGATGCTGAATTGCCTGATGCTAGCGCTTAGCTTCTGGGCAGGGTGGCATTTCATGCTGTCCTTGCATTACACTGTCTTGCTGTACGCCATGGGATCCACGGCCTCTTTTATGCTTTATTTTGTATCCGCATGGTATGCGGCGACGGCACGGCCTGTTGGCGCGGGCATGACGGACGAGTCCTTCGGGCCTGAACATTCCCCATGAACCGGCTTGACCGGAGCCGGCAGCCCGTGCGTCTACCGACGGCCGGGCCGGAATGCCGGCCGTATCAGACGCCTTTGCACCCCCGGCACGCGGGCATGTTTTCGCTTTTCCGCCACCGATGGGCGTGCCGATACGTCTTGAGCTCGGGACTGTTCCACGCCGATCCCAGGGTCGTGGTGTGAATATTGCCGAGCTCGATGCGCCTATCCGGGGTCGCATAGGCGTTCGGCCCGCAAAGCGGGATGGAGCCGTCCCATTTGACCTCCAGACATTTGAAGGGATGGCTGCAGCGCGGCTCGGTCTGCTTGGAGACGTGCAGCGGCGTGAAGACATCCACCTTGTTGTCCAGGCCACTGACCTCGAGAAGGTTCTGTGGCATCACCGTATCCGCCCATTGCTTGTAGAATCTGGCATCGCTCGCCAGATGCTGCTTTGTCGAGGGCCTGATCATCAGGCGCACGTTCAAGGTGGATTTCCCGGTGGACCTGCCCTTCAGGGTCGACAATAGCTGCAGGTTTTTCAAGACCCGATCATAGCTGCCGCGAAGTCGGGAGGCCTCGAAGACCTCCTTGCCGCCAGCATCGATCGACACCTCGATGAGACTTACGGGAGCGTTGATGACCGCGATGGGAACTTCTTGCGTGCGCCATTGCGCGTTGGTGACGAGCTGTAGATATTTGGTCGCGCGTGCCAAGCGGCCGATCATGCTCGTGAACTGAGGATGCTGCGTGGGTTCGCCGCCGATGAGCTTGACCCGCTGAATCTTGAAACGGACGATGTCCTCGATCACCCTCTCGAACGTCTCGGGCGTCATGATGCCACTCGGCCGACTCATGAGAAGTGTATAGCAATATTCGCAGCGAAGATTGCACGTGTTCGTCAGCTCGAGAGACAAAAGCGGAGGCCTGCGGGACGACGATAGCAAAAATGGAAATTGCGTTCGCGCAATATCGAATATGTTCACACCATGAAACATCGCCCGAAGCGAAAAATGACGGTAAGAATCAAATCGATAACTGATTCTCCGTAATCTGTTCGTATTGGCGATGATTGCCCGTTTCGACGTTACTGTATCAATCACTTTAAGATATACCTTTTGTCCGACATTTATTGAATTGCTTCGGTTATCGCGCCTCCTGCTACCGACTCAAGTATGGACGCCTTGTAAGGACCTATCAACCCCACAAACCGGAGCGTGAGCCGATTGTCGCTGGAACCGCGGCAGATGCAGCCAGGCCACGGTCCCGGGCTACGGCGCCCGACGGACGAGTTCCGGCACCGAACCGTCGCGCGAGGATGCCTGCCCTGAGCGCAGCGGTCTTGGCTTGCCGCCGGGGCCCGCTGTAGAAGCGTCCGGCCCGGCTGCGGAACGGCCGGCGGGAGGCTGAAGCATGAGAATCCTGATTACCGGCGGTGCCGGGTTCATCGGCAAGAAGCTGGCGCTGCGGCTGCTGGAGCGTGAGCGCCTCGACGACCGTGCGATCGAGCAGCTGACCCTGTTCGACGTCGGCCCGGCCGAGGGCCTGCCCGCGGACCCCAGGCTCGCGATCACCACGGGCGACATCACCCGCCCGGGTGTCGTCTTCGACCTGCTCCGCCCCGGCTACGACGCGGTCTATCACCTGGCCGCCGTGGTCAGCGGTGCGGCCGAGGCCGACATCGATCTCGGCTACGCCGTCAATCTCGACGGGACGCGGCATCTGCTCGATGCCATCCGTGCCTTCGGCAACCGCCCGCGCCTCGTGTTCGCGAGCTCGGTCGCGGCCTTCGGCGGCGAGCTGCCCGAGATTCTCGACGACGGCACGCCGCTGACCCCGCAGACCTCCTACGGCACGCAGAAAGCCATGGGCGAGCTGCTGGTCACGGACTTCCACCGCAAGGGCTTCCTCGACGGCCGCTCCCTGCGCCTGCCGACGATCGTCGTCCGTCCCGGCAAGCCCAACAAGGCGGCCTCGACCTGGGCCAGCTCGATCTTCCGCGAGCCGCTGGCCGGCCAGGAGGCGGTCTGCCCGGTGACTCGCGACGCCGCCATGTACTGCCTGTCGCCGCGCCGCGTGGTCGACGCCCTGGTGCATGCCATGGAGCTGCCGAGCGAGGCTTTGGGCATGGTGCGCAGCCTGACCTTGCCCGGCCGCACCTTCACCGTCGCCGAGATGGTGGAATCGCTGGAGCGCGTCGCCAGCCCCGCCGTCACCGCCCGGATCCGCTGGGAGCCCGACCCGGTGATCCAGAGGATCGTCGCCGGCTGGCCGCAGCATTTCCGCACCCCGCGTGCCGATCGCCTCGGCTTCTCGGCCGATGCCAGCCTGGACGAGATCGTCCGCCAGCATGTCGACGACGAGTTGGGCGGACGCTTCGCGGGCTGAGTTCGGCCTGCACCAACCTTCGTATAATAGAATAGCCGTACAAGAACGATAAGTTCGGACGCATCAGGTTGCGCGCGGGCAATATTGCCCGCCGCAGGAGAGCGATCCGATGCAGCTTACCCGTAGCCTTGTCGGCGGCGGCGCCGACACGTTTCTTGTCGTGGAGCAATACCCTCGCGCGAGCAGCTCACGACGGCTGTTGATGCTGTTCAAGTTCCTGCGACGACTGCGTAGGTCGGGGCGATTTATACTCACGAGTTCGTGTGCGAGCCGAGCCGGGCGCCGCTCTCTCGGGGCCGGCCATGCAGGATGACCCGCGCTACCGCCTCGCCGCTCTCACCGACCGGGCCGCCCTGCCCCGGATGGCCGCGATCGGTCTGGTCGTCCTCGGCCTCGGCGCCGGCTTCGCCTATGTGGGCGGCTGGCTCTCTCCCGGGCGCCTGACCCAGGCGCGCATGATCGACACGTTCGAGCAGGTCAATGGCCCGCATCCGGGCTTCCGACGCAACCACGCCAAGGGGGTCTGCGTCGCCGGCGAGTTCCGGGGCAACGGCAAGGGTGCCCGTCTCTCCACGGCTGCCGTCCTCGCCGCTGGCAGCGTGCCCGTGGTCGGGCGCTTCGCGCTGGCCGGCGGCGATCCGGCCGTGCCCGACGGTCCCACGGCCGTGCGCAGCATGGCCCTGAGCTTCCGCCCGCCCCAAGGCGAGGAATGGCGGACCGGCATGAACGACATTCCCGTGTTCCCGGTGGCCACGGCGCAAGCCTTCCATGACCTGCTCGAGGCCGGGCGGCCCGATCCCGCCACCGGCAAGCCCGATCCGGCACGGATGCAGGCGTTCCTCGCCGCTTACCCGGAAAGCGCCAGCGCGATCCAGCGCATCAAGGCCACGACCTTCGCCACCGGCTTCGCCAATGCGAGCTACAACAGCCTGAACGCCTTCCGCTTTGTCGACGCCGCCGGCAAGGCGACGCCGGTCCGCTGGGCGATGGAAGGGATTCAGCCCTACCTGCCGCAATCGCCCGCCCAGGCGGTATCGACCGACAAGAACTATCTGTTCGACGACCTCGCCGCCCAGCTGGCGCAGGGGCCGCTGCAGTGGCGTCTCATGGTCACGCTCGGCGCGCCCGGCGATCCCACGAACGACGCCAGCCTGCCCTGGCCCGACACGCGCGAGCGGGTCGATGTCGGCACGCTCACCATCGATCACCTGGAAGGCGAGGCTGCCGGCAACTGCCGCGACATCAATTTCGACCCGCTGGTGCTGCCGGCCGGCATCGAGCCCTCCGACGACCCGCTCCTGAGCGCCCGCTCGGCGGCTACGCCGCATCGTTCACGCGGCGCGCCGGCGAGCCCAAGACAGCCAGCGCCGTCCAGGTCACCGACATTGCCGCGAAAGGCCCCTGATCGTGCCCAGCCACCCGCAGTTCACCCTTCCCTCGCGGCTCCTGCACTGGCTGATGGCCGCCC
>JAPJRA010000209.1 GCA_030824835.1 Geminicoccaceae bacterium
GGCCCCCGTGTCCCCGGCCGCCCGCGGCTACGGCGCCGGGGCGGGCTGAGCTCAGCCGTTAGGGCCGGTGCCCAGCCGCATGTTGACCTCGGTCAGGATCTTGGCGGCCTCGCTGCCCTGGATCTTGATGATGTCGTCCTGGTATTTCAGCAGGGTGCCCAGCGTGTCGTTGATCAGCGACGGCAGCAACTCGAGCGTGTCCAGCGTGGTCAGCGCCCGCGTCCAGTCCAGCGTCTCGGCGACGCCCGGCAGCTTGAACAGGTCGCGGCGGCGCAGCTCCTGGACGAAGGCCACGATCTGCCGGGACAGCCGCTCCTCGACGCCCGGCAGCCGGGCGCGGATGATGGCGAGCTCGCGCTCGGCGGTGGGGTAGTCGACCCAGTGGTAGAAGCAGCGCCGCTTCAGCGCGTCGTGGATCTCGCGGGTCCGGTTGCTGGTGATGATCACGATCGGCGGCTGCTCGGCCTTGATGGTGCCGATCTCGGGGATCGTGATCTGGAAGTCCGACAGCACCTCGAGCAGATAGGCCTCGAACGGCTCGTCGGTGCGGTCGAGCTCATCGATGAGCAGGATCGGCGGGCCCTGGAAGTCGGGCTCCAGCGCCTGCAGCAGCGGCCGGCGGATCAGGAACCGCTCGGTGAAGATGTCCTCGGCGAGGCTCGCGCGCTCGGTGGTGCCGGCAGCCTCGGCCAGGCGGATCTCCAGCATCTGCCGCTGGTAGTTCCATTCATAGACCGCCGAGGCTATGTCCAGGCCCTCGTAGCACTGCAGCCGCACCAGGCGCCGACCCAGCGTCTCGCTCAGCACCTTGGCGATCTCGGTCTTGCCGACCCCGGCCTCGCCCTCGAGAAAGAGCGGCCGCCCCAGGCTGAGGGCGAGATAGAGGGCGGTTGCCAGCGACCGGTCGGCCACGTAGTTGCCGCGCCCGAGCAGCTCCAGCGTGGCTTCGATGGTATCGGGCAGGGGATTGTTCATCGGTCACCAGTCAGGATCGGGGCGGGTCGGGAAGGCGGCGGCGCCAGCCACGTCGTTGCAGACGGGTGGGCGTGCCACATGATTTCAGGCGAGAGGTAGGACGGACCGAATGGGTGCACAAGCGATCGAGCCGGCAGGGGCAGGGCGCATCGACAGGGCGGCCGCGGTGTGGCTCGCCACGGCGCTGGTGCTGAGCCTCGCCACCTTGCTCGTGTTCACCCATCTGCGCCGCTTCGATGCGGTGCCGGTGGCCTGGCCGTATGATCCGACCTTCGCCACGGTGGCCGCGGGCACGGCACCCGACCGGGTGCCTGACCCGCCCGCACCCGTGGCCGGCTGGGAGGTCGAGGGCCCGCGCTCCGGCATCACGGTCGAGGACGGCGTCCTGACCCTGCGCAACGACGACCCCGATGGCGGCGTCGGCATCCGCCAGCTCTGGCGTCTCGACCCGGACGGACCGCGGGCGTTCCATCTGGTCGCCACCGTCGCCAGCCGGGACATCGCGGGCACCCGGATCGGCCTGCGTGTCGGCGAGGTGACCCTCGTGGCCGACGCCGACATCGAGCGGGCGCATTTCAGCGTGATGAACCGGCTGGCCGGGCTGCGCGGCACCCATGCCCCAGGCCGCTATGTCGAGTATTTCAAGTTCCCCGGCCGCTCGGAGCGCGTCGAGCTCGGGATCCGGCTGCGGCATGCGACGGGCGAGCTCCAGGTGAGCGGTCTCGAGCTGCAGGCCCTCGAGGAGCGGCCGGCGTTTCGCTGGGTGACCTGGGCGCTGCGGGCGGCCTGGGCCGCGACGCTGGCGGCGGGCTGCTGGCTGTTCTGGCGCGGCACCGACCATCGGGCGAGCGCCCTGACCCTGGCCGTGGCCGCCGCCACGGGCTTCGTCCTGCTGATGATGCCCGAGGGGGTGCGCGAGGGGACCATCGCTCAGGTGATCGGCCTGCTGCCGAAACGGCTGGCGCATGACGACATCGCGGCCTCCGCCGGCCATTTCCTGATCTTCGCCGCCTTGGGCTGCCTGCTCCGGCTGAGCCGCCGGCACGAGCCGTGGTGGCACCAGATCCTCCTGCTGATCGGCCTCGCCGGCCTGTCGGAGCTGCTGCAGTTCCTGGCCGAGCTGCGCTCGCCGACGCTGGACGACTGGCTCACCGACACGGTGGGCGGCGTGCTCGGCTGGCTGCCGGCGATGGCCTGGCTGTGGTGGCGTCAGGAGGGGCAGTTCGCGACGCAGCGCGGCTCTTCCACCACCGTCCCGCCGCAGCCGGCGAAGCAGTCCCGATAGGCGGCCTCGCAATCCTGGATCGCCGTCGGCTCGCAGATACGCCGGTCGCATGGCTGGTAGAAGCAGGTGGCGCCGTCGCGGGCGGAGGCGCTCTGGCAGACCATGTAGTTGATCTGCGCCCGGTTCCGGCACTGGTCCTGCGCCAGCGAGGCCATGGTATCGCAGTTCTCGAACTGCGCCTTGGCCGGCGGCAGGCAGAGGTCGCGGGTGGCGGTACACCGGGCCAGGCATTGCTGCGTCGCGGCGTCCTGGGCCGCAGGTGGCTCGAGGCGGTAGCCGGTCTCGTAGACCGGCCCGCACCCGGCGCACGCCAGGAGGAGCGCGAGGCTCAGAGCGTGCCGCCGGGACGAGGCAGGGGATGGGCTCATCCCCTGATGCCGCTTCGCCTACGCCGCCGCTTCGACCGCACGCTTGGCCATCACCTTGATCAGGTGGGCGCGGTACTCCGCACTGCCGTGCATGTCGCCGTTGAGCCCGCCCGGATCGACGCTGAGGCCGTCGATCGCAGCCGCAGCGAAGCTGCCCGCGAGGGCGGTCTCGGCATCGGTCCAGCGGAACGCGCACGGCCCGGCCCCGGTCACCGCGACCCGCACCTTGCCGCCGACCTTGGCCACGAACACGCCGACCATCGAGTAGCGGCTGGCCGGGTTGGGGAACTTCACGTAGGCGCCCGCCTCCGGCTTGGGGAAGTGCACGGCGGTGACGATCTCGTCACGCTCGAGGGCGGTCTCGAACATGCCGGTGATGAAGTCGTCGGCCGCGATCTCGCGCTTGTTGGTGCGGATCGTGGCACCCAGCGCCAGCAGCGCGCCGGGGTAGTCGGCCGCGGGGTCGTTGTTGCTGATCGAGCCGCCCAGCGTGCCCCGATTGCGCACCTGCGGGTCGCCGATCAGCTCGGCCAGCGCCGCGAGGCTGGGGATCACGCGCTTGACGTCGGCCGAGTGGGCGATGTCGCCGTGCCGGGTCATGGCACCGATGGTGAGGCCGCCGGCCTCCTCCTTGATGCCCTTGAGCTCGGCGATCCTGCCGAGGTCGATGACGTCGGACGGCTGCGCCAGACGCTGTTTGAGGGTCGGGATGAAGGTCTGGCCGCCCGCGACCAGCTTGGCGTCCTCGTTGGCCGCCAGCAGGGACACCGCCTCGGCGACGCTCGTGGGCCGATGATAGTTGAAGTTGTACATGCCTCTCCGTCCTTCTTATTCGGCCGCCATGGGAAGCGCGCTGCCCTGGATCGCGCGCCAGACCTTCTCGGGCGTAGCCGGCATCTCGACGCGCACGCCGATGGCGTTGGTGATCGCGTTGATCACGGC
The DNA here is from genome assembly GCA_030824835.1 of Geminicoccaceae bacterium. Lineage (GTDB taxonomy): Bacteria > Pseudomonadota > Alphaproteobacteria > Geminicoccales > Geminicoccaceae > Benzoatithermus. Next base: position 3,571 of record JAPJRA010000209.1, read on the forward strand.
CGGCGGCGAGCCGATGGCCCCCGCCTCACCGCAGCCCTTCACGCCCAGCGAGTTCGCGGTGCAGACGGTGCCGGTGGCAGTCACGACCTCGAAGCTCGGCACGTCGCCGGCGCGCGGCATCGCATAGTCCATGTAGGAGCCGGTCAGCAGCTGGCCGCCCTCGTCGTAGACCGCCGATTCCAGCAGAGCCTGGCCGATGCCCTGCATCAAGCCACCATGCACCTGGCCCTCGACGATCATCGGATTGACGACATTGCCGAAATCGTCGACGGCGACGAAGCGCAGGATCTCGACCACGCCGGTGTTGGGATCGACCTCGAGCTCGCAGACATAGGTTCCGGCGGGATAGGTGAAGTTCGGCGGATCGAAAAACGCCGATTCCTCGAAGCCCGGCTCGACGCCCTGCGGGTAGTTGTGCGGCACGTAGGCGGTGAACGCGACCTGGCCGATGCCGACCGACTTGTCGGTGCCGGCGACGCTGAACGTGCCGTCCTTGAACTCGATGTCGGCTTCGGCCGCCTCCATCAGATGCGCCGCGATCTTCTTGCCCTTGTCGACGAGCTTCTTGCAGGCGTTGACGATGGCCTCGCCGCCCACCGCCAGCGAGCGCGAGCCGTAGGTGCCCATGCCGACGGGTGTCTTGTCGGTGTCGCCGTGGATGATCTCGATGTCGTCGTAGGGCACGCCCAATTTTTGCGAAACCACCTGCGCGAAGGTCGTCTCGTGGCCCTGGCCATGGCTGTGCGAGCCGGAGAACACCTGCACCTTGCCGGTATGGGTGAAGCGCACCTTGGCGCTCTCCCACAGGCCGACACCGGCGCCGAGCGAGCCCACCACGGCCGAGGGGGCGATACCGCAGGCCTCGATGTAGCAGGAGATCCCGATGCCGCGCCGCTTGCCGCGGCGCTCGCTCTCGGCCTTGCGCGCCTCGAAGCCCGCATAGTCGGCGAGCTTCAGCGCCTCGTCGAGCGTGGCACCGTAATTGCCGACATCGTACATCAACGCCACCGGCGTCTGGTACGGGAAGGCGTCGTTGGCGATGAAGTTGCGGCGGCGGAACTCGGCCGGGTCCATGCCGATCTCGTGCGCGGCCTGGTCCATCAGCGTCTCGAGCAGGAACGACGCCTCGGGCCGACCGGCGCCGCGGTAGGCGTCGACCGGCACGGTGTTGGTGTAGTAGGCCTGCACGTCGCAGTAGATGGCCGGCGTCTTGTACTGACCCGCCAGCAGGGTGGCGTAGAGGTAGGTCGGGATCGACGACGAGAACGTCGACATGTAGGCGCCGATATTGGCCTTGGTGTTGACCCGGAGCGCCAGCGTGTTGCCTTGGGCGTCGAGGGCGAGCTCGGCGTGGCTGACATGGTCGCGGCCGTGCGCGTCGGAGAGGAAGGCCTCGCTACGGTCCGCGGTCCACTTGACCGGCCGGCCAGCGACCTTCTTCGAGGCCCAGGTGACGATGCATTCCTCGTTGTAGATGAAGATCTTCGAGCCGAAGCCACCACCCACGTCGGGTGCGACGACGCGCAGCTTGTGCTCGGGCGCAACGCCGATGAAGGCCGACATCACCAGACGGTGGACGTGCGGATTCTGGCTGGTCACGTAGCAGGTGAAGCTGTCGCCGCCTGAGTCGTAGTGGCCGACGGCCGCCCGCGGCTCCATCGCGTTGGGCACCAGGCGCTGGTTGACCAGATCCATGCGCGTCACATGGGCCGCCTGAGCGAAGGCGGCGTCGGTCGCGGCCTTGTCGCCGATCTCCCAGTCGAAGATCAGGTTGTTGGCGACCTCGTCGTGGACCAGGACGCCGGCATCATGGGCGTCGCCGACCATGACCACAGGGTCCAGCTCCGCATAGTCGACGTCCAGGGCCTCGCCCGCGTCCTTGGCCTGCTGGTAGGTGTCGGCCACGATCACCGCCACCGGGTCGCCGACATAGCGCACCTTGCCCAGCGCCAGCAGCGGATGCGGCCCCGCCTTCATCGGCGAGCCGTCCTTGGACTTGACCATCCAGCCGCAGATCAGCCCGCCCAGGCCGTCGGCCTTGACGTCGTCGCCGGTGAGCACCGCCAGCACGCCCGGCATCGACAAGGCCGCGGCCTTGTCGATGCCGACGATGTTGGCATGGGCGTGCGGGCTGCGGACGAAGTAGGCGTAGGCCTGCCCGTGCTGGTTGATGTCGTCGGTGTAGCGACCCTTGCCGGTGATGAACCGCTGATCCTCCCGGCGGGAGATCGCGGCGCCGATGCCCTGCTCGTTCATGGCCGGGCCCTCACTCGGCCGCCTGCTGCAGGCCCTGCATGCTGGCCGCGGCGGCGAGGATCGACTTCACGATGTTGTGGTAGCCGGTGCAGCGGCAGAGATTGCCCTCCAGCCACTCGCGGACCTCGAGCTCGGTGGGGTTCGCGTTCTTCTGCAGCAGGTCGGCAGCACTCATCAGCATGCCGGGGGTGCAGAAGCCGCACTGCAGGCCGTGATTCTCGCGAAACGCCTCCTGCAGCGGATGCAGCTTGCCGTCCTGTGCCAGGCCCTCGACCGTGAGCACCGTCGAGCCCTCGGCCTGGGACGCGAACATGGTGCAGGCCTTCACCGAGTCGCCGTCGACGTGGACGACACAGGCGCCGCACTGGCTGGTGTCGCAGCCGACATGGGTCCCGGTGAGACCGAGATTCGAGCGGAGGAAATCGACCAGCAGCGTGCGGGACTCGACCTCGCCGCTCACTTGCTTGCCGTTGACCGTCATGCTGACAGAAACCATGCCTCAACCTCCCAAAGTGGCAAGCCCCACGCCGGGCAGGCAGGGACTGAGTGTGGCGCCCTTGTTATGCGGCGCGCGTCAACGCTCGGCGACGAAGCTAGGAGCCGGACTGACCTTCGTCAATGAAGCGGGGCGGCAGGCGCGCCGCCCCCGGACGCATGGCTTTTCGGCCTTTGCGCCTAGCGCCCGAACAGCCAGAACAGCACGATGACCAGCAGGATCAGCCCGCCGAGCCAGACCCACCAGGGCTTTCCGCTCTTGGCCGGCGGAGCCGGGGGCGCGACCTTGGGCGGGGCGCTCGGCCGCTCCGGCTGGAAG
>JAPJRA010000210.1 GCA_030824835.1 Geminicoccaceae bacterium
CCACGAACGTGAACAGAAGGCCACTGCCGACAAGGAGATTGGGGACGGCACGATAAAGACGCAGATTCACGCCGGCCACAACCAGCAGTCCATCGTCGAAGCTTTCATGCGGCCGCCTGCTATAGCCGAGCGCCTCGTCGGTACCTGGTGCTGGTCCGATGGTCAGCGCGTAGGCGCGCCACACGGTCCCTACGATGGGGTCGTCGGCCAGTTGTTGATAGGTCGACTTGAAGCCGCGCCTGAAGCCGCTCGGGCCCTGGCTAGCCTCGACCAGAGCAATGGCGCGGTCCAATCCAGCCAGGACCGGTGCGATGCGGAGGAACCGGAAGCTGAGCCAGACCGCAAATGCGGTGGAGACGATTAGCGTCGCCAGCGTCCATGGCACCCACGGTTGCACCAGCGCTCCGAACAACCTGTCGACCACGCGGCGATACCCTTACTGAGCGCGCATGGACCCGCAACGCGGCAGGTGCGGGCGCGACCGGCGTCTATCATAGGTTGAAATTGTTCGGGCAGCATATGGTTAATGCTTGCTGCGCCGCCGATTGTTTCATACGGTCCCGAGGCATAGGCTCGCTGCTATTGGATCTGCCCCGGCAGAGCGTGTTCACCGAGAGGCCGGATGGCAAGAATTGCCGTCATCGACGACCGGGTCACCAATCGAAATATCCTGACGCGCCTGGCAGCGTCGGTTGAGGAAGGCTTGAGTGTCAGCGCCTTCGCGAACCCGGTCGAAGCCCTTGACACCTTTGATGCCGGGCTGGTGCCCGATCTGATCATCACCGACTTCAACATGCCCGAGATGGACGGGGCCAGCTTCGTGCGGGCGATGCGCAGCCGGGGCACGCTCACCGACGTGCCGATCATCGTGGTCACCGTCTACCAGGATCGGGAATTCTGTTACCGGGCGCTGGAGGCCGGGGCTACGGACTTCCTGCTCAGTCCCGTCGACCATCTCGAATTCCGTGCTCGGGCACGGAACCTACTGACGCTTCGACGGCAGCAACTGTTGCTGGCCGAGCGGGCAGCAGATCTCGAGCGAGCCCTGCACATGCGAGACGATCAGCCCCAGCAGGATGCCATGCAGCGGGTGCTGGATGCAATGGCTGCCGCCGTCTCCATCGTCGATGCCCATGGCAGATTGGTGCTCGTCAATCGCGCCTATGAGCGGCTGTTCGGTATCGACCGAATTGTCGCGTTGGGCAATCCGCTCCAGGACAGCCACAGCGAGGAATATGCGCTGCAAAGCGGCGTGCTCGACGACAAGGTGCTGGAGACCGGCTTGCCCGTGGCGTGCCCGTTCTATGACACGACGAGCAGCGCAGGTGGCACGCGCTGGCTACTCACGACCAAGGCACCGCTCGGAGGGTCGTCGGGGCGAGCGATGGAGGTGCTGACCGTATCGCTGGACGTGACCGAGCTACGCGCAGCAGAAAATCAGAGCGCCTCCCCACTACAGGAGGACCCACTGACCGGGCTGCCGAGCAGCAACTATTTCCGCACCCGCTTCGATCATGAGCTTGCGCGAGCCCGTCAGCAACATGAGCTGCTGGCCCTTCTGCATCTTGATCTCGACCGATTTAAGGGCATCAACGACGCGTTCGGCAAGGATTTCGGCTCGGAGTTGTTGCGCGAGGTCGCTCAACGGCTGAAGGCCCGATTGACGGGCTCCGAGCTGCTGGCGCGGCTCGAGAGCGACGAGTTCCTCATTCTGCAGATTGGCTTGAAACGGCCGGACGACGCAGCCGAACTCACCCGGCGTCTGAGCGACGCGTTCGCGTTGCCCTTTGTCATCCACACCCGCGAAGTACATCTAAGTGCCAGCGTCGGGATCACCGTGGCCCCGGCCGATGGCCGTACCGTCGAGACGCTGCTCAAAAATGCTGAGCTGGCCATGTACCGGGCCAAGAAATCCGGTCGCGACGGCTATCGCTTCTTTGCGGCAGAGATGAATGTTGCCGCGCGCCGCGCGGTCACGCTGGAGCGTGAGTTACGACAGGCTCTGGCTGGGGAGCAGTTCGTCGTCCACTACCAACCGCAACTCGACCTTACGACCAACCGTGTCATCGGCGTCGAGGCACTTGTCCGCTGGAACCACCCCTACCGCGGCCTGGTCCGACCGGGGGAGTTCATTGGCCTCGCCGAAGATATCGGGTTGATCGCGCCGCTGACGGCGTGGGTGCTGCGGACCGCCTGCCGCCAGCAACGGGCATGGCTGGATCGCGGGCTCACCGGGTTGCAGATGTCGGTCAATCTATCGCCGGTGCAGTTTCGTGAGCGCGGCATCGAGCTTCTGGTCGAGCGCGTGCTCGCCGACTGCTCCCTGGATCCCGCTTCGCTCGATCTGGAGCTCACCGAAAACGCGGTGATCGAGAACAGCCAGACCGCGATCCAGAGCCTCCGACACCTGCACCAACTGGGCGTCAGCCTGTCGATCGACGATTTCGGCACCGGCTACTCGTCGCTTTCATACATCAAGCGGCTGCCGGTCCAACGGCTCAAGATCGACCGCTCGTTCGTGCAGAATCTGGAGCACAGCCTGAACGACGAGGTGATCGTGCGCGCGATCATCAACCTCGGCCGCAGCTTGCGCCTACGGGTGATCGCCGAGGGGGTCGAGACAGACGGCCAGTTGCAGAGTTTGCGGACCTTTGACTGCGATGAGGTGCAGGGCAACCTGATCAGTCCACCGGTGAGCGCCGAGACGCTCGAGCGAAAGCTGCTGCTTCCCGGCTTGGCGCCCTTGATCGAGCCAGTCGCGAGCGGCAGCGCGGAACACCTCGCGGCGGCCCGAGCTGGCCGGTGAACCGGTAACCTCAAGCATGAGCCCGGCGTCGTCCATCCGATCAGCGTTGCGACGGGTCCGGGCGCGCCTGCAAGCGCGTGACGACACCGAGCACGAGCAGGCGTTGATCCGGATCGGCGTCGCCTTCGTGATGTACTTCTATCTTTTGGCAATACCGCTCCCTGCCAACGATCGTGCCTTTGTCGTCCGCTTGGTGACCGTGATCTTCCTGCTGGATCTGGTGGCCGCGGCTGCCATCCTGACCCACATCATCCGCTGGCCGGCGATCAATCCGAAACGCCGGCTGGCTGCCATCGTGGTCGACAGCGTCGCGCCGACCAGTGTCATGCTCGTTGGCGGTCCGTCGGCTTCCGCGCTCTACCCGATGCTGCTGTGGATTATCCTGGGTCACGGCTTTCGATACGGCCGCCCCTATCTATGGGCCTGCGCCGGCCTGTCGCTGGTGCTGTTCGGCCTCGTCGTGCTCGTCAGCCCGGCGTGGCGGGCAATACCGGCCGTATCCGGCGCCCTCGTGGCCTCGCTGGTAATCCTGCCGGTCTATTTCGCCATTCTGCTGCGCAAGCTGACCAATGCCATCAATCGAGCCGAAGAGGCCAGCCGGGCTAAGAGCCGCTTTCTCGCCGCCATGAGCCACGAACTTCGCACACCCCTGAACGCCATCATCGGCATGGGCGAGCTGCTGTCCACCACCCGTCTCGATGCCGATCAGCGCGACATGAACGCCACCGTGCGAACGGCGGCGACCAGCCTGCTAGGTCTTGTCGATCAGGTTCTGGATCTTGCCAAGATCGAAGAACGGCGTTTCACGATCGATGTGGAGGCCTTCGACCTGCACGACAGCCTGGCACGGGTCAGGATGCTGCTGGGTCAGCTCGCGGCGGCCAAAGGGCTTTCGCTTCGCCTTCGCCTAGCCGCGGACACGCCCTATCATCTCTGCGGCGGTCCCCGCCAGCTGCACCAAGTGCTGGTCAATCTGATTGGCAATGCGATCAAATTCACCGACCATGGTCAGGTGCGGCTCCACGTGTCGCGGGCACAGTCGGTAGGGGCGGAGGTGCGGCTGCGGTTCACGATCGAGGACACCGGAGTTGGCCTGTCGCCCGACGCCCAGCGGCATCTCTTCGAGCGGTTCGCGCGCAGCGAGGACAGCATTCGGCGCGGCCTCAGCGGCAGCGGCCTCGGGCTCAACATCACCCGTGAGCTGGTGGAGCTCATGGGCGGTACCATAGGCATGTCGAGCGCTCTCGGCGTGGGCTCTACGTTCTGGTTCGAGCTGCCGATGAAGCTGGATCCGGCGCCGAGGCCCGCCGAGCGTCTGAACGGTCGCGTGGTGGTAATCGGGGGCCGTGACACGGCGCCAGCTCTGGCCGAGCGGCTGCTGCGTTTCGGCTGCCAGGTGCGATGCGTTGCAACCGCGGAATCCGCCGTCGAGCTGTTACGCCATGCGGATGATCGGCCGGCGGTCGTGCTGACCGACCGGGCGCCGCCTGTGGATGCAGCAGCGCTGGCCGAGCAGTTTGCCAGTATTGCTCCGCTCATGCCGATTGACCTTATTGGATTTGGCCTCGAGGTGCACGCGGACGCCGGGCCGATGCTGGTTGACCTTCCGGCCAACGTTGCCGATTCGCCGCTGTTCGCAGCTCTGCGCGCCGCCATGCGGCAACCGCCGTCGACGTCTGGCCCGATGCTCATGGCGGCGGAGACCGAGAAGCCACCAGAGCGATCACTGACCGTGCTCGTGGCGGAGGACAACCGTACCAATCAGAAGGTAATCGAAAGAATTCTGGAACGGGCCGGCCATCGAGCCACCATCGTGGCTACAGGACAGGAAGCGGTCGAGGCGCTCGAGGAGTCCGGCTTCGACCTGGTACTGATGGACTTGAACATGCCGGAACTGGGCGGCATCGACGCGGTCAAGCTGCTGCGTTTCACCCACGACGTCGACAAGTTGCCGCCGATCATCGCTCTAAGCGCGGATGCCACGCTACAGACGCGCGAAGCGTGCATGGCTGTTGGATTCTCCGCGTACTTGACCAAGCCGATAGATACCCGGCAGCTGCTCCGCACCATGGATGAGCTGGCCCGTGTGCCGCCAGTCGAGCCGGTGCTGGTACCGCCTGCGGCAAGCGAACCGGCGACCGAGGCCAAGGTCGTGAACGCAGGGCGGCCGATCCTCGATCCCAGTCGGCTCGCGAGCTTGGCCGAACTGGATCATGGCGACGGCTTCCTTGACAGTCTGATCGACGATTTCGTCGCCGACCTTGACGTGATGCTTGCCGACGTCGCCCGTGCCGTCGCCAGCAGTGACGCCCGCGCCCTGCGTGATCATGCCCACGCGCTGCGGAGCAGTGCGGCGCATATCGGTGCGTTGGCTCTGTTCGACGTCTGTCTCGGCTGGCGCGACCTCGACGATCATGCCCTGATCATGCGAGCACCGGTTGAGGCTGCGCGCCTGGACAGCGAAGCCGATCGGGTGAAGGTGGCGCTAGCGACCTTCAAGGAGAACTGGCGGCTGGGGATGGTGGGATCCGTCGGCCGGTCGTGACCGCAGCCCGGCTCCCTGACCGGCGGTCCTTGTTCAGGCACAGGCACGCCGCCGCTCCTGATGCCGGGCCAAGCAGTCCATCCGACGTAGTTCCGGCTCGCCCAAGTCCAGCGCCAGCTCGGTCCACAGATCGACGATCTCGATCAGCTCGGCCTTGCTCAGCAGGTCCGTACGTTGGCGCGCACGCTTCAGCGCGAGATCGGTGCCGAAACGGCCGCGGCGCTCGGCAATGAACTGGCGAAGCGCCAGCTCGCCCTGCCCGGGCTCGCACACCACATCGACCAGCCCCAACGCATGCATTTCCTCGGCGCTGCGGCTCCTGCCATCCTCGATCAACTGCCGCGACATCCGCTCGCCGATCCGGCGGCGCAGGAAGCTGTGCGCGCCCATCCCGGGGAACAGGTTGAACAGAATTTCCGGCAAGCCGAACTTGGCGTGGCGCTCGGCGACGACGATGTCGTTGGTAAGCATTGCCTCGAAACCGCCACCGATCGCGTCGCCTTGGACCAGCGCCACGGTCATGACGGGAAGATCGAGGCCACGATAATTGTCATAGAGAATATCGATGCACTGGTAAGCGTAGCCACGCAGCGCCGCTTCGTCCTGCTCGCGGATCAGGCGGGTGAAGCTGGCTAGATTGCCGCCCATGTTCCAGGCCGTTGTCGATCGTGATGCCCAGACCAAGTGGCGGAACGGCATCTCCTCGCGGGCGCAGCTACCAAACGTGTCGCGCAGCCAGTTCTGAAAGTGCCGAAGGTCGGCCAGCAACTCGGTTGTGAAGCAGGCACGCTCACGATGTAAAAAATGCACGAACAGCATTCCGCTCTCGCGATCCAGTCGAGTAGTCAGATTCGCATATTCCAGCTCCGAAATATCTCTACGAATGACTGGAAATACAGATGGGCATTTTACTTTCAATTTGATAAATTCGGGGCCATTATCGTTATCGATTCTGCCAATAAGGCCACGGAATTCGTTGTAAGCAACTGCCATTTCAGCAACTCCAGCCTTCTCGTGCAGATCATCATCAGTGCCGCCAGGGCCTTGCTGCACTGTTGCGCGTTATCGATCAAGGACAGGACTATCTAATCTCTGTCGAAAATTCCTGCAAGTAAATTTTGTCACCTAGTAATTGCAATTATTTAAAGAGAAAAGTAGAATTGTGTTTTCGTACAATTTTATGAGAAGTTCTTATTAGTTGACATTGAACGTTCTGGAAAAAAATGGCCTTTTATACGGCCCACTTTCCCAACCACAGCGATTATATTGCGTTAAGGTTAATAAAA
>JAPJRA010000211.1 GCA_030824835.1 Geminicoccaceae bacterium
TCGTCCAGCAGAAGGACGTTGCCGCCCTCCTTGAGCAGCTTGGCCATGTGGACGCGGTTGCGCTCGCCGCCGGAGAGCTGGCCGACCTTCTTCTGCTGGTCGGAGCCCTTGAAGTTGAAGGCACCGACATAGGCGCGGGCCGGCAGCGTCCGCTTGCCGACCTCGATCAGCTCGACGCCGCCCGAGATCTCCTCGTAGACCGTCTTGTTGGGTGCCAGGGCATCGCGGCTCTGGTCGACATAGCCGAGCTTGACGGTGTCGCCGACCCGGATGTTGCCGCTGTCCGGCTGCTCCAGGCCCATGATCATGCGGAACAGCGTCGTCTTGCCGGCGCCATTGGGGCCGATGATGCCGACGATGCCGCCGGGCGGCAGCAGGAAGCTCAGATCCTCGATCAAGAGCCGGTCGCCGAACGACTTGCTCAGATGCTCGGCCTCGATCACCAGATCGCCCAGGCGCGGCCCAGGCGGGATAACGATCTGGCCAGACTCCGGTGCCCGGTCGCGCGACTGCGCCAGCAGCTCGTCATAGGCCGAGATGCGGGCCTTGGACTTGGCGCGGCGGGCCTGCGGGCTCTGCCCGATCCAGTCGGCCTCGCGCTCCAGCGTGCGCTGCCGGGACCTGTCCTCGCGCTCCTCCTGGGCCAGCCGCTTCTTCTTCTGCTCGAGCCAGCCGGAGTAGTTGCCCTCATAGGGGATGCCGCGGCCACGATCGAGCTCGAGAATCCAGCCGGCCACGTTGTCGAGGAAATAGCGGTCGTGGGTGACGGCCACCACGGTGCTCTTGTACTCGGCCAGGAACCGCTCCAGCCAAGCCACCGATTCGGCGTCCAGATGGTTGGTGGGCTCGTCGAGCAGCAGCATGTCGGGATTGGACAGCAGCAGGCGGCACAGGGCGACGCGGCGGCGCTCGCCGCCCGACAGGGTGGTCACATCGGCGTCGCCGGGCGGGCAGCGCAGCGCGTCCATGGCGATCTCGAGCGTGCGCTCCAGGTCCCAGCCGTTGCAGGCGTCGATCTTCTCCTGCAGGTCCGCCTGCTCGGTCAGCAGCGCGTCCATGTCGGCATCGGGGTCGCTGAACCCCATCGAGACCTCGTTGAACCGGTCGAGCAGCGCCTTGGTCTCGGCCACGCCCTCCATGACGTTGCCCAGCACGTCCTTCTCGGGGTCGAGCTGCGGCTCCTGCGACAGGTAGCCGACATTGACCCCGTTGGCGGCGCGCGCCTCGCCGCCAATGTCCTGGTCCAGGCCGGCCATGATCTTGAGCAGCGTCGACTTGCCGGCACCGTTGATTCCGAGCACCCCGATCTTGGCCCCCGGCAGGAACGCCAGCGTGATGTTCTTCATGATCTCCCGGCCACCCGGGTAGATCTTGGCGACGTTCTTCATCGTGTAGATGTATTGGTAAGCGGCCATGCTGGGTCGTCCCGGGCGCCGCGCTCGGCGACGCCCTGCTCCTGCGAAATGTGGGGTGATCCTTGCTGGGGCGCTGACTAGCATGCGCGCCAGGGTGATGTCACCGCCGAAGCGGTCCGCCCTTGACCTGGGCCGCTGGTGCGGTGCCCCCGCTGCCGGTCGCGTGAAGGTCGGCCGGGAACTCGACCGTGGCCTCGAAGCTCGGCCCATCACCGATCACGAGACAGCCCTTGATCCGCCGGACCAAGCCCTCGATCAGCTGCAGGCCCAAGCCCTGCTGCAGGATGGCGGTGCCGCCGATCGAGGAGTTAGGGCCCTCGTCCCGCACCCGCAGCCGATAGACGCCGTCGATGCGGTGGAACCGGACCTCGACGGATCCATGACGGGTGTCCGCGAACCCGTGCTTGGTGGCGTTGCTGACCAGCTCGTTGACGATCAGACCCAGCGGCACGGCGCGGTCGAGATCGACCGGCCCGGCCTCCGCCTCGACGTTGATTCGCACGGCGCCGGACTGCACGTCGGGCAGCGTCGCTTCCAGGCGCCGGCAGAGCTCGTGCAGGTAGGTGCCGAAGTCCAAGGTGCCGACCTGGGCGCCGTGGAACATGCTGACGTGCAGCTCGGTGATCGTGCTCACGCGGCCGCAGGCCTCCTCGAACGCGTCCCGGATCTCCTGGCTGGCGCCGCGGCTGGCCTGCAGCCGCAGCAGGCTGGTCACCACCTGCAGGTTGTTCTTCACCCGGTGATTGATCTCCCGCAGCATCAGCTCACGCTCGGCTAGGCTGCGCTCGCGCTCCTGCTCGATTGCCTTCCAGGCGGTGATGTCGCGGCAGATCCCGCCGGCGCGGATGATGGCCCCGGAATCGTCGCGGATCGGGAAGCCGCTGTCGCGGACCCAGCGGACCGTGTCGTCGGGCCGCAGCACCCGATAGGTGACGACGACCTGCTCACCGGCGAGCACGGCGGGTCGGGCCGCAGCCGCCCGCTCCCGGTCGTTGGGATGCAGGGTGGCCAGAAAATCTACCTCGCCGGTCAGCACCTGCTCCGCCGGCCTGCCCCAGACCTCCGCAAAGGCGGGGCTCAGATAGTCGAGCCGCGCCGCCTTACGGTCGAAGATCCAGAGCACGTCATGGCTGTTCTCGGCGAACTGCCGAAACCGCGCCTCGCTCACCCGCAAGGCTGCCGTCGCGCACCGCATCTCCCGCTCATGGGCCTCGAAGCTCGCGGCCATGCCGTCGAACGCCTCGCTCAGTCGGCCAAACTCGGAGCGCTGCCCTTTTAGATGGACACGCGCCGACAGATCGCCTCCCCGCCAGCGCGCGGTCGCCCGCAGCAACGCGTCAATGGGGCGGAGAATGAATAACCTGCCGGCCACCCGCGCCGCCGCCAACGCCAGCAGCAGGCCCACCGCGATCAGCACGAAGCCGCGCTGCTGGGCCAATTCGATGACCCGCATCGCGTTCTGCGCCGACAGGCCGACACTCACACCGAGGGACCGGCCGACCATGGCGGCGGGTGGCACGTAACCGACGATCCGCTCGACATCGTCCGGTCCCGGCCCGATGAGCGTGCCCGCCCGATCTGCGTTCAGTATCCAGCGCGAGCCTTCCCGCATGGGCTTGCCGATCATGTCGGCATTGGGGACCCGGACGAGCAGCGTCCCTGCGCGATCCACGACGCTGATCGAGGCTCCGGGTGGCATCGGCCGGCGCAGGTACTGGAGCTGCAGGTACTGCAGATCCAGGCCCACGCCGACATAGCCGGTCACCTGTCCGGATGGGTCGAGCACGGGCAGGGTGACGGGCAGCAAGGCCTGCCCATTGCCGCCGTTATGGGTATACAGCCCGACCTCGAGCGCGGAATCGTCGACCACAGGAGCGGCGGTGTCCGCCGCGGGCTTGATCGTCCGGGAAGGCAGGGGGCCCGTGGCACAGTACCAGGTTCCGTCCACGTCAGCGGCGCCCAGGGCCGCATATTGCGGCAGGCGTGGGTCGATCTCCTGCAGCAGGGTCTGGCAGGCAGCCGCATCGTGGTTGCGCACTGCGGCTGTGCTCGACAGCGACACCAACAGTGTCCGCGCCCCGGCCAGCACCCCGTTCAGCTCGCTGGCGCTGAACTCGGCCAAGCGCAGGGCCTCGTCGCGCACCTGCGCTTCCCGGTGCTGGCGCAGTGTCAGCTCGTTGTAGACCTGAATCCCCATTGCCGGCAGCACCGCCAGGGCGACGAGAAGGTAAAGGCGTGCCACCAGGCTCACACTGTCGCTCCGGTTGATTGGATCTCGGGTCGGCCAAGCCTCTTCGCGCCTCGCCGGGTAAGCAAGCTCGGATACCGCCACGTGCGGACCAGCCCGCCGCCATCTCCCGTCGTTCGGCCTAGCGTGAGACAAAAGGTATATTGGGCCGCTGGAGTTCCTTGACCTAATCTCGCTGCGAGAAGTCTTGCCGGAGATGCGCCGCATCCGGCGACAATGGGAGGCCGGGATGAGCAAGCGCGTGCTGGTGGTCGATGACGAGCCCAACATCGTGATGTCGCTCGAATTCCTGATGCGTCGCGCCGGTTTCGAGGTGGCGGTGGCGCGCAACGGTCGCGAGGCGCTGGAGGCCCTGGACGGCACGCCGCCGGATCTGCTGCTGCTGGACGTGATGATGCCCGAGTTCGACGGCTACGAGGTCTGCGAGCGGGTGCGCAGTCGTGCGGAGTGGAGCCAGACCAAGATCATCATGCTCACCGCCCGCGGGCGCGACATCGAGCGCGAGCGCGGGCTGGCGCTGGGTGCCGATGCCTATGTGACCAAGCCGTTCTCGACCCGCGATCTGGTCGAGCAGGTCAAGCGCATGCTCGGCGTCGGCTAGAGGCGGCCCGGATGAAGGATCCTCGCCGGCGCAACCGACAGCTCTCCGTCTTTCTCGGCGCCCTGTTGCTGGTGAATTTCCCGGCCCTGGCGATCGTCGACCGGCTGCGGCTCCCGGACGGGGTGCCACTGACGCCGCTTTACCTTTTTGTCGTATGGCTCGGCATGATCGCCCTCAGCGCCCTGTCCATGGCCCGACCCCGGAGCTGAGCCCGTGCTGACCGGAGGCACGGTGCTGCTCGTGTCGCTGCTCTACCTGGGTATGCTGTTTGCCATCGCCTCCTTCGGCGACAAGCGGGCCAACCAGGGCCGCAGCCTTATTCGGAACCCGTACGTCTACACGCTGTCGCTGGGGGTCTACTGCACCGCCTGGACCTTCTACGGCAGTGTCGGCCTCGCCTCGCGCCACGGGCTGGATTTCCTGCCGATCTATCTGGGGCCGACCCTGGCAGCCCTGCTGTTCGGCTTCCTGGTGCAGAAGATGCTGCGCATCACCAAGGTGCAGGGCATCACCTCGATCGCCGACTTCGTCGGCGCCCGCTACGGCAAGAGCGCTATCCTGGCGGGACTGGTCACCATCGTCGCGGTGCTGGGGGCCATTCCCTACATCGCGCTGCAGATCAAGGCGGTTGCCGCCAGCGTCACGGCCCTGATCGGCGGCAGCGGCGGCGCTGCCGAGGCAGGCGGCGCCGACACTGCCCTCATGGTGCTGCTGCTGCTTGCTTTGTTCAGCGTGCTGTTCGGCACCCGCCACATCGACGCCACCGAGCACCACGAGGGCATGGTGCTGGCCGTCGCGTTCGAGAGCGTGGTCAAGCTGGCCAGCTTCCTGATCGTGGGCGCCTACGTCACCTACGTGATGTACGACGGCATGGGCGACGTCCTGGGCCGCGCCTCCGCCAATCCCGAGGCGCCGCTGCTGACCGTCGGTGGCGGCTCGTCGGGCTATGCCGACTGGTTCCTTATCACCGTCGTCTCCGGGCTCGCGTTCCTGTTCCTCGATCGGCAGTTCCAGGTCGCCGTGATCGAGAACGTCGACGAGGCCCACCTGCGCACGGCGAGCTGGTTGCTGCCGGCCTATCTCCTGGCCATCAACCTCTTCGTCCTGCCGATCGCGGCGGCCGGCGTCTTGCGCCAGGTCGGCGAGGGCGATCTGTTCGTGCTGCTGCTGCCGATCGCCTCGGGCCAGGGCTGGCTCGCCCTGATCGCCTACCTGGGCGGGCTGTCCGCCGCCGCCGCCATGATCATCGTCGCCACGGTCGCGCTCGGCACGATGATCTCCAACGATCTCGTCATGCCGGTGCTGCTGCGCGCCAGATTCCTCCGACTGGCCGAGCGTCGCGACTTGTCGCGGCTGATTCTGTCCGTGCGCCGCCTCGGCATCCTCGTCCTGATGCTGCTGGGCTACGCGTTCTTCCGCATCGTCGGCGAATACGCGTCGCTGGTCAGCATCGGCCTGATCTCTTTCTGCGCGGTTGCTCAGTTCGCGCCGCCGATCGTGGCCGGGATGTACTGGAAGCCGGCCAATCTCATGGGTGCCACGGCCGGCCTGCTTGGGGGCGTAGCCATCTGGCTGTACACGCTGGTATTCCCGACGCTGGCCAGTGCCGGGATGATTGATGCCGGCTTCGTCGCCTATGGTCCGTTCGGCCTGGAGCTGTTGCGCCCGCAGGCGCTGTTCGGGCTCGGCGGGCTGGGTGCGGTGAGCCACACGATCATCTGGAGCCTGGGGGTCAACCTGACGCTGATCCTGTTCTGCGGTCTGCTCGGTCGCCAGAGCAATGTCGAGCGGTTGCAGGCGATCCTGTTCGTCGACGTGGGCGGGCGTGACGGCGTGGTCGATCTGTGGCGGGGCGAAGCCAAGGTCGCAGCCGTGCGCGGGCTGCTCATCCGGTTCTTGGGCGTGGATCGCGCCGATCGAGTGTTCGCGGCCGATCTGCGCCGCCGGGGCCTGGTGCTCTCGCCGGACGCGCCCGTCGATGCGCCCCTGGTCCAGCTCGCCGAGCGCCAGCTGGCACGGGCGATCGGCTCCGCCAGTGCGCGCGTGATGATCGGCTCCGTCGTGCGCGGCGAGGTCATCGGCCCCGACGATCTGATGCGGATCCTGGACGAAACCTCGCAGGCCATCGAGTACAGCAAGCGCCTGGAGCAGAAATCGGCGGCGCTGGAGCATGCCACCGCCGAGCTGCGTGACGCCAACGAGCGCCTGCGTCAGCTCGACCATCTCAAGGACGATTTTCTGGCCACCGTCAGCCACGAGCTGCGCACGCCCTTGACCTCGATCCGCTCGTTCTCGGAGATCCTGCTCGACAC
>JAPJRA010000212.1 GCA_030824835.1 Geminicoccaceae bacterium
AGCTATTACGCGCTGCGCACGGCCGAGGCGCGGCTGCGCATCGCCCGCGACAATGCGGCGATCCAGAAGCGCAGCTACGAGATCACCGAACGCCTGTTCAAAAGCGGCGAGACCGACGAACTGGACCTGCAGCAGGCCCGCACGGTCCTCGACCAGGCGAGGTCGCGCGGGTGGAAGGCGACGCTGGTCACCGCGCCGGGCATGGCCGCTTTCGCCGGCACCGGGTTCTGGCACGCCGTCGAGCTGGCGCTGGAGCAGCCGGTGGTCGTCGACTGCGGTGATGATGCCGGGCTGGCGATGGCGGCGCTGCGGCAGGGCTCGCGCGAGCTGCTGTTCTCCGGCGCGGAAGACGTGGCGGCCAAGCTCGACAGCATGGCGTGCCAGCTGGGCGGCCGGGTCCACCGCGATCTCGGCGGTGAGGTGATCGCCTTGCTGGCGGAGGACGACCCTGCGGACGTGCTGGCCGCTTGCGAATAAGTGCGGCATGGCGCTTGAGGCGGCCGTGTGCGGCACCTAACCTCCACCGCCAGAACAAGCGTCAGGGAGAGCAGGCGTGGCGGCCAGTGAGCCAGTCCATCTCGGCATCGACGTCGGCACCTCCGGCGTGCGCGGCATCGCCATCGACGGCGTGGGTGCCGTCGCCGCCATGGCGTCGACGAAGCTGCCGGCACCACTGTCGGCCGAAGGTGGCCTGCGCCAGGACGCCCAGCTGTGGTGGACGGCCGCGACCGAGGTGATCCGCTGCGTGGCGGCGGCGGTGGGCGCGGAGTGGATCCGCTCGCTGGCTGTCGACGGTACCTCGGGCACGCTGCTGGTCACGGACGGACGCGGGGCGCCGCTGGCCCCGGCAGGCATGTACAACGATGCCAGCGCCGCCCATCTGGCGGGGCGCATCAAGGCCGCGGCCCCGCCCGAAAGCGGTGCCCACGGCGCCACCTCGCCCCTGGCGCGGCTGCTGGTGTTGCAGGAGCGTCATCCGGAGGCCCGCCATGCGCTGCACCAGGCCGACTGGATCGCGGCCCGCCTGACCGGGCGCCTGGGGCTGAGCGACGACAACAATGCGCTGAAGCTCGGCTACGATCCGGTCAGCCGCACTTGGCCTGCCTGGCTCGATGCGCTCGGCGTCCGGCGGGAGTTGCTGCCGGAGGTGGTGGCACCGGGCACGCCGCTCGGGCCGATCCGGGCCGGCCTCGCGGCCGAGCTGGGCCTCGGCGCCGGCTGCATGGTGGTCGCCGGCACCACCGACGGCTGCGCCTCGTTCCTCGCCACCGGTGCGGACGCGATGGGTGACGGTGTCACCGCCCTGGGCACAACCCTGACGCTGAAGTTGTTGTCGCCGGTGCCGGTCTTTGCGCCCCAATACGGCGTCTACAGCCACCGCCTCGGTGACCGCTGGCTGGTCGGTGGGGCCTCCAACAGCGGCGGCAAGGCGCTGCTGCGCTTCTTCTCCGCCGAGCGCATGGCGGAGCTGACCCCGCTCCTGCAGCCGGACCGACCCACCGGCCTGGACTGGCATCCCCTGCCCGAACAGGGCGAACGCTTCCCGGTGGCGGACCCGTCCATGATGTTTACCCCCGACCTTCCCATGGGCGACGACGTGCGGCTGTTCCAGGGCCTGCTCGAGGGCATCGCCGCCGTCGAGGCCCACGCCTACGGCCTGCTGGCGAGGCTCGGCGCGCCGACGCTGCATTCGGTGCGTACGGTCGGCGGTGGTGCCGGCAATCCGGCCTGGACCGCCATTCGCGGCCGCCTGCTGGGCGTACCGATGCCGCCCGTCGTCAGCCTCGAGCCCGCCTACGGCACGGCGCTGCTGGCGCGGCGTGGGGTGAGCGCCCGATGACGCCCGACACGCTCAGCGAGCTCGCGGCATTCTCGGCCGCGATCGGCCGCGACCCGGAGCAGGTGCAGGCCGCCGGCGGCAATACCTCCACCAAGGAGGACGGCCTACTCTGGGTCAAGGCATCGGGCCTGTGGCTCGCCGACGCCCTGCAGCAGGACATCTTCGTGCCGGTGCGGCTGGCGCCGGTGCTGCGCGCGATCGAAGCAGGTGCCACCGACCCGGTGACGGCGGCGGTAGCGGCCGAGCTCAATCCCTCGGGCCTGCGCCCCTCGATCGAGACCACGCTGCACGCGCTGCTGCCGCATCGGATCGTCGTCCACACCCATTCGGTCCGGACGATCGCGCTGGCGATCCGGGTGGATGCCGAGGCGAGGCTGGCGGAGCGCCTCGACGGTCTCAAGTGGCTCTGGGTGCCCTACTGCAAGCCGGGCCTGCCGCTGACCCTGGCCGTGGCGGAGAGGCTGGCCGCCGGGGCGGTCGATATTCTCGTCCTGGGCAATCACGGGCTGGTCGTCGGTGGCGCCACGGTGGCCGAGGCGGCGGCGCTGCTGGCAGAGGTCGAGCGGAGGCTGGACGCGCCGATACGGCAGGTGGTCGAGCCGGCGTCGCCAGCGGCACCGCCGGACCGTTCAGACCCGGCGGTGCGCAAGCCGGCACATGCACGCACCCATGCCTTGGCCCGAGACCGCCTGCAGCTCGCCTGGGCGACGGCGGGGTCGCTCTACCCGGACCACGTCATCTTTCTGGGTCCGGCCGCCGCAAGGCTTGGCGACCCCGATGCCGCGCAGCGCGGCAGCAAGCTGTTCCTGCAGCCCGGTCTCGGTGCCATGCTCGCGGCCGACACCACAGCCAGTGCGGACGAACTGGCCTTGTGCCTCGCGCTGGTGCTGGAGCGGGTGCCCGAGGACGCGACATTGCGCTATCTCACGACCGAGGACGAGGCGGAGCTGCTCGACTGGGACGCCGAGAAATATCGGCAGAGCCTCGCCGGCGCCCGGGCCGCTTCCACCTGAGACCGCAGGCTCCAGCCGGCGGCCCATCCGCGTAACGGGAAGCCATGCCGCGTCGTCTCGCCGCCATCATGATCACCGACGTGGTGGGCTACAGCCGCCTCAGCCATGCCGACGAGGAGGGCACGCGGCGGCGCTTCCAAGCTGACCTGCACGAGCTGTTCGAGCCGACCATCGCCCGCTATCGCGGCCGGCTGGTCAAAACCATGGGCGACGGCCTGCTGATCGAGTTCGCCAGCGTCGTCGAGGCCGTGCGCTGCGCCGTGGATGTCCAGCGCGCCAAGGCCGAGAGCAATGTCGAGGTGCCCCCCGACTGCCGACTCGTCCATCGGATCGGCATCAACCTCGGCGACGTGATCGTCGAAGCCGACGACATCCAGGGCGAAGGGGTCAATATCGCGGCGCGGCTGGAGGCTCTGTGCGAGCCGGGCGGCGTGACGATCTCGGGTACCGCCTACGATCAGGTCGAACGGCGGCTCGAGCTCGGCTACGCGTTCCGGGGCGAGCAGACTGTCAAGAACATCGACAAGCCGGTCCGCGTCTATCAGGTGCTGACGGGCGCGGCAGATGCCGGCAAGACCATCAGCGCCGTGCCGCAGCGCGCCGGCGCCTGGCGGCGGCCGGCGGTGACCGCCGGAATCCTGGTCATCGTGGCCGCAGCCGCCCTGGGCTGGCTGCGGCCATGGCAGGGCCCGTCCATGCCGGACGCCGCCACTGCCGCTTCCATCGCGGTACTCCCGTTCGAGAATCTGAGCGACGATGCCGAGCAGGGCTACCTCGCCGACGGCATCACCGACGACACGACGACGGATCTGGCCCGCATACCCGGCCTGTTCGTCGCCTCGCGCCATGCCGCGAGCCGTTACAAGGGCCAGTCCGTCACGCCCGCCCAGGTGGCGGCGGACCTGCATGTCCGCTACCTGCTCGAAGGCAGCGTGCGCCGTACCGGGGATAAGCTGCGGATCAATGCCCAGCTGATCGACACCACCACCGGTGGCCATCTGTGGGCCGAACATTTCGACGGCGCCTGGGCCGACATATTCACCGTGCAGGACCGCGTCGTCACCATGGTGGGAGACGCGCTGGCGTTGCGGCTGCGCGTTGCCGATCTGTCGGCACCGGGCGGCACGGCCATCCCCGCAGCCTACGAGGCCTATCGGCGCGGCATCGAGCGCTATAACCTGTTCTGGAACGCTTCACCGGTCGAGCTCGCCAAGGCGGCCGCCTTCCTCGAGGAGGCAACGACCCTCGACCCGGACTACGGGCAGGCCTATGCGGCGCTGGCGGAAATCCATCTCCAGGCCTGGATCGACAGGCAGGACGTGCTGGGGAAACCGCGCGACGCCATGTTGCCCGAGGTGGTGGGCCTGCTCCGCAAGGCGATGGAACACCCTTCCGCCCGCAGCTATCGCGTGACCGGCCGACTGCGCCTGCAGCAACGCGAGTACACGGCGGCGATCGACGATTTCGAGCGCGCCATCGCCCTCGACCCGAGCGATCCCGCCAGCCATTCCGGCATGGCCTGGGCCCTGCTCTTCGCTGGCAGACTCGAGGACGCCCAGCGGTTCCAGGCGGCCGCGGTCGAGCTCGATCCACGCTATGCCGACTACGGTTGCGACGTGGAGGGCTTGCTCAGGTTCACCCAGGAGCAGTTCGGCGAAGCCGCTGCGACGTGGGGCGATTGCGTCGCCGAGTATCCGAGTGACCTATCGACACGGCTGCTGCTGATCGCCGCGATGGGGCGCGCCGGCCTCGACACCGATGCGAGCGATCACCACGCCGAGGCCGACAAGACCATCACGGCTGGCGGCCGGCCGCCATTGTCCGTCTTAAGCACCTCCGTCGAATTCCCGATGCAGCAGCCCGCCGACGCGGAGCGCCTGCGGCAGGGCTTCCGTCAGGCGGGCGTGCCCGAGCTGCCGTTCGGCTATGACTTGGGGCGCCTCGCGCAGCTGACGCGCGACGAGGTGGAGAAGCTCCTGTTCGGCCATACGGCGCGGGCGCGCAACCTCGACTCCGGCGAGACCTGCGTCTGGAACCACGCGGTCGACGGGGCTCCGGTGGCCACGTGCGGCAGGATGACCGACACCGGCTCGGTCCCGACGTTCGACGGCGACGTCGCCTGTTATTGGTGGACCGTCTCCGGGCCGAGCTGCGTCGCCTATTTCCGCAATCCCGACGGCATGCCCACCGAAGGCAACGAGCTTCTGGCGATCACGCCCAACGATCGCTGGAGCTTCTCGATCGGCGGATGAAAGTGGTGCCTCGATGCGGCACCGCTACGCTTTCGATCCGTTGGTGGCGGATGTAAGGTCCGCGCCAATCGGACCAACCGCACGCAGCCAACCAGGAGATCCCATGCGACTGACGCCCCAGGTCAAGGAAATCCTCTCGTGGTACGAGAGCGAGAACCCCGGCGTTAAGGCCAACCTCGCCCGCCTCTTCATGCACGGCAAGCTCGCGGGTTCCGGCAAGCTCGTCATCCTGCCGGTCGACCAGGGCTTCGAGCATGGACCGGCCCGCAGCTTCGCGCCCAACCCGGCGGCCTACGACCCGCGCTACCTGTTCGAGCTCGCGATCGAGGCCGGCCTTTCCGCGTATGCCGCGCCGCTCGGCCCGCTCGAGGTCGGCGCCTCGACCTTCGCCGGCGAGGTGCCGCTGATCCTGAAGCTGAACAGCGCCAACAGCCTGTCCGGTGGCAACGTCTCCGACCAGGCGCTGACCGCCACCGTCGACGACGCGCTGCGTCTGGGCTGCGTCGGCGTCGGCTTCACGATGTATCCTGGCTCGGACGCCTGTTACGGGATGCAGGAGGAGCTCAAGGACATCATCCGCGAAGCCAAGGCCAAGGGCCTGGTCCCGGTGGTCTGGTCGTATCCGCGCGGCGGCAAGATCAGCAAGGAAGGCGAGACCGCGCTCGACATCGTGGCCTATGCCGCGCACATGGCGGCGCTGATGGGGGCCACCATCATCAAGGTCAAGCCACCCAAGGCCGGCGTCGATCTAGCCGCTGCCAAGGACGCCTACGCCAAGGCCGAGGTGCCGATGGAGACCCTGCCCGAGCGCATCGCGCACGTGTTGCAGGCGTCGTTCGGCGGCCGTCGGGTCGTCGTGTTCTCGGGCGGCGAGGCCAAGGGCACGGAGGGCGTGCTCGAGGAGATCCGCCAGATCCGCGACGGCGGCGGCCACGGCTCGATCATCGGCCGCAACAGCTTCCAGCGCTCCAAGGCCGACGCGCTCGAACTGCTGAGCGAGGTGGTCAAGATCTATCTCGACCAGAAGTGAGCAAGCAGCACGGCCCGTCGTCGACGCCGGAACAGGCGGATGACGGGCCGTGGCTCGAACCCGACGAGGTTGGCCCCAAGCTGCTGCTGTTCGCGACACCGGGCCTGGGCGAGCTGGACGAGACGCTGGCGACCGGTGCCGTAGCGGCGGTGGTGGCCGACACCCGGGCCATGATTGAGGCCGACGTGAGGGCGGCCATGTCGGCCTGTCGTGCGCATGGCGTCGCCTGCCTGCTGCGCGGGGATGCGGCCGCCGCGCGTGCGGCGCGCGCCGATGGCGTCCATCTGGACGACCCGGATCGCGTCGCGGCGGCGCGCAATCTGCTGGGCGACCAGGCGCTGATCGGCGTCTCCTGCACCCTGTCCCGTCATGCGGCCATGGTTGCGGGCGAGGCGGGTGCGGATTATGTGATGTTCGGCGCGCTCGCCGACCG
>JAPJRA010000213.1 GCA_030824835.1 Geminicoccaceae bacterium
CCAGCACGACGCGCGGCCTGCTGCACAAGGACGCGAAGACCGTGAACGGCCGCTCGATCTGGGAGAATGTCGGCCGCGCGTCGTGCTGGAACGAGGAGGTCATCACCCCGTTCGAAAAGCCGTTCAAGGCGGACGCGGGCATCGCCATCCTCACCGGCAACCTCGCCCCGGGCGGGGCGGTGATCAAGCCGTCGGCGGCCTCGCCCGAGCTCCTGCGCCACACCGGTCGGGCGGTAGTGTTCGAATCAGTGGAGGAGATGCACCACGCTGTCGACGACGAGGCGCTCGACATCGACGCCTCCTGCATCATGGTGCTCAAGCATTGTGGTCCCAAGGGCTATCCGGGCATGGCCGAGGTCGGCAACATGCCGCTGCCGGGCAAGCTCCTGCGCCAGGGCGTGCGCGACATGATCCGGATCTCGGACGCCCGCATGTCCGGCACGGCCTATGGCACGGTGGTGCTGCACGTGGCCCCGGAGGCGACGGTCGGCGGTCCGTTGGCGCTGGTGCGCAACGGCGACATGATCACGCTCGACGTGCCCGCCCGCTCGCTGCATCTCCACGTCGGCGAGGCCGAGTTCGCCGCCCGGCGGGCGGCCTGGGAGCCGCCGGTGCCGGCCGCGACTCGCGGCTACACCAAACTGTATATCGACCACGTGCTCCAGGCGGATCAGGGTGCGGATCTCGACTTCCTGGTCGGCCGCACCGGCGCGCCGGTGCCGCGCGACAATCACTGAGGATCCGACATGACCACCAGCGCCACGCCACGACCCGTGTATGGGGGTGTCTTCCCGGTGGTGCCCACCGTGTTCGACGCACAGGGCGCCCTCGACCTGGACGGGCAGAAGCGGGCCGTCGACTTCATGATCGACGCCGGCTCGCACGGCATCTGCATCCTCGCCAACTTCTCCGAGCAGTTCCTGCTGACCGACGACGAGCGGCAGCGGGTGATGACGACCGTGCTCGAGCACGTGGCCGGCCGGGTGCCGGTGATCGTGACCACGACGCATACCGCGACTCGGGTCTGCGCCGAGCGCTCGCGGCAGGCCCAGGATGCGGGCGCCGCCATGGTCATGATCATGCCGCCCTACCACGGCGCCACCTTCCGCTTCCCCGAGGCCGAGATCTTCACCTTCTTCCGGACCGTCTCGGACGCGATCTCGATCCCGATCATGGTCCAGGATGCGCCGGTGGCCGGCACGCCGCTCTCGGCGCCCTTCCTCGCCCGCATGGCGCGCGAGATCGAGAATCTGAGCTATTTCAAGATTGAGGTGCCGCAGGCGGCGGCCAAGCTGCGCACGCTGCTGGAACTTGGCGGCGACGCCATCGTCGGGCCCTGGGACGGTGAGGAGGGCATCACGCTGCTGGCCGACCTCGACGCCGGGGCCACCGGCGCCATGACCGGCGGCGGCTACCCCGACGGCATGCGCCAGATCACCGACGCCCATTTCGCCGGGCGGCGCACCGACGCGCTGGACGCCTACCAGCGCTGGCTGCCGCTGATCAACTTCGAGAACCGCCAGGTCGGGCTCGCCACCTGCAAGGTGCTGATGCAGGAGGGCGGGGTCATCGCCTCGGACGCCGTCCGCCATCCACTGCCGCAAGTCCATCCGGCCACCCGCGCCGGGCTGCTCGAGATCGCAAGGCGTCTCGACCCCCTGGTCCTGCGCTGGGGTCGCTGAGGTTGGTTGCCAGAGGATGAGCACGATGACGATCACCGGCGAGCTGCTGATCGGTGCCGGTACGACGCGGACCGAGGCCGGCTTCCATGCCGTCGACCCAGCCAGCGGCGCAGCGCTCGAGCCGGCGTTCAGCGAGGCCGGCCCCCAAGAGGTCGCGGCGGCGACGGCCCTTGCCGCCGCGGCATTCCCCGTTTTCCAGGACGTCGAGCTGGAGCGGCGCGCCGCGTTTCTCGAGACCGTGGCGGACGGGCTCGAGGCCTTGGGCGACACGCTGATCGAGCGCGCGGCACGCGAGACCGGCCTGCCGGTAGCGCGCCTGATCGGCGAGCGCGGCCGAACGGTGGGCCAGCTGCGGCTGTTCGCCCAGGAGGTGCGGCAGGGCCGCTGGCTAGATGTGCGCATCGACCCGGCGCTGCCGGAGCGCAAGCCGCTGCCGCGCCCGGACCTGCGCATGCGACAGGTCGGCCTCGGGCCGGTTGCCGTGTTCGGCGCCAGCAACTTTCCGCTCGCCTTCTCGGTCGCCGGTGGCGATACCGCCTCGGCCTGGGCGGCGGGCTGCCCGGTCGTGGTCAAGGGACACCCGGCCCACCCCGGCACGTCGGAGCTGGTAGGGCGCGCCATCCAGGAGGCGGTAGCGGCCTGCAATCTGCCGGAAGGTGTGTTCTCGCTGCTAGCCGGCACCACGCACGAGCTGGGCTCGGCGCTGGTCGCCGATCCCCGCATCATGGCGGTGGGCTTCACCGGCTCGCGCGCCGGCGGCCTGGCGCTCACCCGCATCGCCGCCGCTCGGCCGGTGCCGATTCCGGTCTACGCCGAGATGAGCGCCATCAATCCCGTCTTCCTGCTGCCCGCGGCGCTGGAGGCACGGGCCGAGGCGCTGGCCCAGGGCTTCGTCGGCTCGCTCACCATGGGTGCGGGTCAGTTCTGTACCAATCCCGGCTTGGTGATCGCGATCGCCGGGCCGGCGCTGGATCGTTTCCTCACGGCAGCCCGCTCCATCCTCGAAGGTGCACCTGCGGCCACCATGCTGACGCCCGGGATTCACGGCGCCTTCGCCAAGGGCGTCGCCGCGTTCACCGAGCAGGCTGAGCTGCTGGCGCGTGGGACGGACGGGCAGGGGGCGCACACCTGCCGGGCGGCGCTGTTCGCGACCGACGCGCAGACCTTTGCCCGCGAGCCCGGGCTGGCACACGAGGTGTTCGGAGCCTCGTCCCTGATCGTGCGCTGCGCCGACGCGGCGGAGATGCTGGCACTCGTGCAGGGCCTGGAAGGCCAGCTCACCGCCACCCTCCAGCTCGACGACGACGATCATGCCCTGGCGCGCCGCCTGCTGCCGCTGCTGGAGCAGCGCGCCGGGCGCATCCTCGCCAACGGCTGGCCCACCGGCGTCGAAGTCTGTCACGCCATGGTGCACGGCGGGCCGTACCCCGCGACCTCCGACGCCCGCACCACGTCGGTCGGCACCATGGCGATCCGTCGCTTCCTGCGCCCGGTCTGCTACCAGGATCTGCCCGACGCGCTGCTGCCGGAGAGCCTGCGCGACGCCAATCCGCTGCGGCTGCCTCGCCTGGTCGATGGTCTGCCGGTGTCGTGACCGGTGCCGACCCGGGAGATCTGGCCGGTGGAGCTGATCTTCCTAAGCTCCACCGGGTCAGCTGCGGGTAGCTGAAAGGCTAGGGGTAGCGTTCGTGGCTGCCCGGTGAGCCGAAGCCGTAGCGCGCCCCCTCGCTCGGGGATCTCCGCGTCGACTATTCGGCTGCCGACCGGGAAACGACGGCATCGGCAAGTCCGCATTGCAGGACGTGCTCGGCCTTGGCCCGCAGGTGCGTCTGCAGCAGATGGCCGAGCGCCCTGCCGTCGCGACGACGCAGCGCCTGCATGATCTCCTCGTGCTCGGCCACGGCCTGGGCCCATCGGTCGTTGGCGAGGTTGGCCATGTAGCGGTAGCGACGGATCCGGAGATTGAGGGCGGTGTAGGTGTCGAGCAGCGTTCGATTGCCGGTCGCTTCGACCAGCAGCCGGTGGATCTCCTGGTTGGCCCGAAAATAGGCGGGCAGGTTCCGGTCCCGATGGTGCTCGAGCATCGTGCGGTGCAGGCTCTCGAGCTTCTCGATGCCGGCGTCGTCGATGTTCTCCACCACGAGTGGCCCGACGACCGCCTCGAGGCCGCTGAGAACGTCGACCACCTCGCGCAGCTCCTCCGTGGTGAGCGGGGCAACGGTAGCACCTCGGTTCGGGAGGAGCTCGATCAACCCCTCGGACGCCAGAACCTTGAAACTTTCGCGCAGTGGCGTACGGGATACCCCGAGCTGCTCGCACAGGAGACGCTCGTTGAGGCGCTGACCGGGCTGCAGCACGCCCTCGACGATCAGGTCACGCAATCGATCCACCACCGCGTCGTGAAGGCTCTGCCGTCGGATCCGCAAATCGCCGACCAATATGGCGCTCATCCGAAAATATCCCTGAAATCGCCGACCACCTACCGAACCTCTCGTGTCGGTTGCGCGCTCGATCTAATGCCCATTGCCGTCCCTGTCCGCAACCGCGGTTCAGTCCGGTTGGTTTAACTGGTGCCGCGGCATGATTATCGCATACAAAATGCAGAAATACGATTCGACTTAGGGAGAGCGCGGATGCGCCGCCACCCATCGGGCCGCCATTTCCTGCAGATTCCGGGGCCGACCAACGTTCCCGAGCGCATACTGCACGCGATCGCCACGCCGACGATCGATCATCGTGGGCCGGGCTTCCAGAGGCTGGCCCTGGAGGTCCTGGAAGGCCTCAAGCCCATCTTCAAGACGACCGCACCGATCATCGTCTACCCCGCGTCGGGTACCGGTGGCTGGGAAGCGGCTCTGGTCAACACGCTGTCACCCGGGGATCGGGTGCTGATGTACGAGACGGGCCATTTTGCGATGCTATGGCACGATCTCGCGCAAAAATTGGGCCTCGTGCCCGAGCTGATCCCGGGCGACTGGCGCTCGGGGGTGGACGCCGACGCGATCGCCGCCCGTCTTGCCGCTGACCGCTTGCACGACATCAAGGCGGTGTGCATCGTCCACAATGAAACCTCGACCGGCGTGACCAGCCGGATCAGCCCCATCCGCCGTGCCATCGACCAGACGGGCCATGGGGCCTTGCTCATGGTCGACGTCATCTCCTCCTTGGCCTCGATCGACTACCGGCACGACGAGTGGGGCGTGGACGTCAGCATCGCCGGCTCGCAGAAGGGGCTGATGCTGCCGCCTGGTCTCGCCTTCAACGCCATCTCGGAGAAGGCGCTGCGGAGGCAGCGGACCGCGAGGCTGCCTCGCTCCTATTGGGACTGGGCCACCATGCTGGATTTCAATCGCAACGGCTTCTTTCCCTTCACGCCGTCGACCAACCTGCTCTACGGCTTGAAGGAAGCCGTCGCCATGCTGCTGGAGGAGGGGTTGGACGCCGTGTTCGCGCGCCATGCCCGCTATGGTGCCGCCACGCGTGCCGCCGCCGGGGCATGGGGTCTCGATACCCAGTGTCGGGTGGCCGAGGAGCATTCGGAGACCCTGACGGGCCTGCGCCTGCCAGCGGGCTTCGACGCCGATCGGTTTCGGGAGCTGATCCTGACGCGTTTCGACATGTCCCTCGGCCAGGGCCTGGGCAGGCTAAAGGGGCGGATGTTTCGGATCGGCCATCTCGGTGATCTCAACGATCTGTCCTTGATGGGCGTTCTTGCCGGCATCGAGATGGGCTTGAAGGCGTTCGGCGTGCCCCTGGCGGGCTCGGGGGTGCAGGCGGCGATGGACGTGTTGAGCGTGCCGGGGCCTAGTTGCAACGACGCGTCGCTCGATGCCTGATCGGCAAGCATCTGCCGATAGGATGCGCAACAGCCGCCACAAGCGTCGGGCGCATCCATCCGATGCTGGACCGGCATGAATATTGCGTACAAAATGCAATATCGATCGCTCAGCACCGATGCGGTCTGACGGGTCGGTCGCCTGGAAGCAGCGCACGCAGGCGCTCAAATGGAGGACACTGCAGCATGTTCGGCCTACCAACGTTCGAAGGGCGGCTCGGCCGCTTGCTTTCCGTAGCGGTCGTCGGGCTGGCGGTCGGCGCCGCCGATCCGGCCTCGGCAGCTGACCTCAAGGAGGTCCACTTCAGCGAGGCGGTGCACAATCTAGGCTACATCAATCTCTATGTCGGCATGCACGCCGGCATCTTCGAGAAGAACGGCCTGAAGATGATCGTCACCGCCGCCGGTGGCGACACCCAGACCTTCGCGGCCGTCCTCGGCGGCTCGGCCGACTTCGCCATCGGCGATGCCACCATGGTGCAGATGTCGCGCGAGGCCGGCGGTCCGGGCGTCGTGGTCGGCACCGTCGTGCAGCGCGCGCACTATTTCGGCGTGTCGAAGAACCTCGAGCCGATCACCGACCCCGCCAAGTTCAAGGGGTTGACCATCGTCACCTCGCCCGAGCCGAACACCAACTACAGCGTCGCCAAGCGCATGCTCGAATCAGCCGGGCTGAAGATCGGCCAGGACGTCAACATCCTGCAGGTCAACCCCGGCACCGAGATCGGCGCCATGCTGGCCGGCCAGGCGGACATGGCGATCGCCTACCAGCCCAGTGTCGCCTCGGCCGTCGATCAGGGGGCTAAGGTCGTGTTCGATTTCTCGAACTATGTCGGGCCGTTCTGCAACACCGGCATCATGGTGCTGCCATCGACCATTGAGCGCGACCCCGAGATGGTCCAGGCCCTGGTGACCTCGTTCGAGGAGGCGTCACGGCTGACCTACAGCGACCCCGACTTCGCGAAGAAGGTGGCGCGGCTGGAGTTTCCCGATCTGCCCGGCGAGGTGGTGGCCGCGGCGATCGACGCCGAGCTGCAGTACCTGATC
>JAPJRA010000214.1 GCA_030824835.1 Geminicoccaceae bacterium
ACCAGCTGCAGGCCGCGGTCGATGCCGCCCGCGACCAGTTGGACCGGACCGTGATCCGCGCCCCGGTCGCGGGTGAGATCGTGGATCTTCGCATCCACACACCCGGCGGCGTGATCCAGCCGGGCGAGACGCTGATGGACCTGATACCCCGCGATGAGCCGCTGGTGCTGGAGGCGCGCGTGTCGCCCAAGGACATCGACGTGGTCCACCCCGGGCTGCTGGCCGATATTCACCTGCTCGCCTATCGCACCCGCAATCTGCCGCGTCTGCGCGGCGAGGTGCGCCAGGTGTCGGGCGACCGGCTGATCGATACCAAGACCGGGGAGCCCTATTACACGGCGCAGATCGTCGTCGACATGGCGGCGGTCCAAGACCGGGTGCCGGAGGTCCGGCTCACGGCGGGCATGCCGGCCGAGGCGTTGATCCTCACTGGCAAACGTACCCTGCTGGGTTACTTGAGCGATCCCATCCGCCAGAGCTTCCGGCGCGCGCTGCGGGAGAATTGACCTCCCGCAGCACTGGCTCGCTTCAGCGGCGGCGCACGCCGATACCCAAGGCCGGCGGCTCCAGCGCGGCCGAGGCTACGGCCGACAATGCCGGTGCCCCCGGCAGCGGCGGAATCGTCTCGTCATAGAGCCAGGCGTGCAGCAGCGGGCGGACCCGCGGCTTGCCGGTCACCTTGACGGCCGTGTCGATGAAGTCGGCCGAGGTGGCGTTGCCGTTGCGATAGGTCTCGTAGAAGGTCTTAAGCGTCGCGAAGAACGCCTTGTCGCCGACATCGAGCCGTAGTGCCTGCAGCGTCAGCGAGCCTCGATAGTAGGTGTTGTCGGCGAAGATGTCCTGCGGCACGCTGACGACGGCGGGGCCGACCTTGTTGCGGACGATATAGGCATACATCCGGCCGAAGGCTTCATCCAGCGCGGCGCGATCGCCCCGATACTCCCACATATATTCGAGGTACGTGGCGAACCCTTCGGCCAGCCACAGGTCACGCCACTCGGCCACGGTCACCGCATCGCCGAACCACTGGTGGGCGAGCTCGTGCGCGACTGTCGCCTCGTCGATGTAGTCCTTTTGGAACGTCGACATCGCCTGTGTCTCGAGCGCGTAATAGAGGTCGGGATCGCCCACCGTCACCGCGCCGTAGGAGTCGAACGGATAGCGTCCAACGAACTTCTCGAAATAGGCCATCATCGCCGGCGTGCGGTACAGGGCGAGGAGGGAATCGCGCGGCGTGCCGGCGGTGCGGTAGGTGCGGATCAGCACGCCGTTGCTGGCCCGGCGCTGATCGAGTTGAAAGCGGTCGATATCCAGGATCGCCAGATAGCTGGCCATCGGCTGCGCCTGTTCCCAAACGTAGCGGCGCTTGGCACCAAGGTCGTTGATGCCCTTGAGCACGCCGTTGCCGATTGCCTTGAACGGCTTGTCGACGGTCACCGTAAGCCGGTAGCTGGCCTTGTCCGTCGGCTCGTCGTTCACGGGGTACCAGGTCCCGGCGCCGACCGGCTCGCTGACGACGTAGGACACCTTCTGCCAGTTGGTCCAGCCAAGCTGCGGATAGGGCGGTGGCGGATAGACCGTCGGGTCGTCGATGGTCCGTGGCACGCCGTGGTAGACGACGGCGAGGGCGAACTGCCTGCCCTTGGCGATCGGTGCCGCCGGCTGGACGGCGAGCTTGCCCGGCGTCCGCTCGAACTTGGCGGCCACGCCGTCGACACGCACGCCGGTGACCTCGAGACCGGACAGGTCCAGCGTGAAGCGCTTCAGCAGCGCTTCCGCCTTGATGGTCAGGACGGCCGTGCCGGCCAGCCGATGCGTCCGACCGTCGACGTCGAGCGTTATGGCGTAGTGTTTGACGTCATAGCCGTCGTTGCCGAATGTCGGGAAGAACGGGTCAATCGCATGGGCCTGTGGGCTGACGGCAGCCATGGCCAGCAAGGTCGTTGCTGTCAGCCGCAGCGACCTGGCCCGGTCGAGCAGTCGTCGCAAGGGGATCGATCGCATGGAGCAATATCTCGCCGACTGAGGTGGATGAACGCGCGGGCACCCACCCCGAAGGCGAATGATGCGCAGCCGCGAACACCTAAGCGTCAAAGGCACCGACTGTCGAGGTACCGGTTGCGCCGGCTCAGGCCGGCGTCGGCGCATCCTCGCGCAGCAGTCCCTCCCGCTTCAGCTCGCTCCAGAACGCCGCCGGCACCGGCGCTTCGAAGATGGCCCGGTTCTGGTCGATCTCCTCGGGAGAGCGCGCGCCGGGGATGATCGTCGCCACGTTGGGATGGCCCAGCGGGAACTGCAGCGCGGCGCTGGCCAGGCGCACGCCGTGACGGCCGCACACCGCCTCGATCCGGGCCACGCGGTCCATGACCTCGGTCGGCGCCGGGGCGTAGTTGTAGTAGGCGCCGGGGACCGCACCCGTGGCGAGGATGCCGGTGTTGTAGGGGCCGCCGATCAGCAGCGAGATGTCCTGCTCGGCGCAGTAGGGCAGCAGCGTGTCCAGCGCCCCCTGCTCCAGCAGCGTGTAGCGCCCGGCCAGCAGGAAGCAGTCGAAGTCGCCGGCCCGGGCGAACTCCTCGCAGGCCTGGACCTCGTTGATACCGGCACCGATGGCACCGACCACACCCTCGGCGCGCAGCTTGACCATCGCATGGTAGCCGCCGTCCATGACCTCCTTGAACCGCTCCAGCCGGGCGGCCTCGCTGCCGTGGGTCCAGACATCGACGTCGTGGATCAGCAGCACGTCGATCCGGTACGTCCCGAGCCGCTGCAGGCTGGCCTCGACCGACCGCATCACGCCGTCATAGGAATAGTCGTAGACCCCTTCGAACGGCAGGATCTTCTTGAACAGCCCGCCGTCGAGCTGCTTCGGGTCGCGCGGCTTGAGCAGCCGGCCGATCTTGGTCGACAGCACGTAGCTGTCGCGATCCTGCCAGCGCAGCGCCTCGCCGATCCGATGCTCCGACAGACCGTGCCCGTAGAGCGGGGCGGTGTCGAACAGCCGCATCCCGGCATTGTAGGCCGCCTGCACCGCGGCGCGCGCCTGCTCGTCAGAAAACTCCTGGAACAGGTTGCCCAACGGCGCGCCGCCGAAACCGACCACCGGTACCTCGACCTTCGATTTGCCCAGCCGGCGCCGGTCGGTGATCTTCATCATCCTGCTTGCCTCCCTTGTCGACGCCGTCCGGGATGACGAACCGGCGACGGCCCGTCAAGCGGTCGCACTCAGCCGGCGGGCCGCTCCGGCATGCGCGGATCGATCGCCGTCAGCGCCGGCGTGGTCGGCAGGTCGACGAAGCCGTCACGCCGCTCGGGCGGCACCGCCGCCCGCCGGGTCATCCGCCACAGCACGAAGCAGGCGAGCCCGGCCGCGACCAGGAACGTGTAGACGAACAGACCGCGCGACCCGAGCAGGTCGATGAAGGGCGCCGCGGCGGTCGGGCCGATGGCGGCACCCACCGCCCAGGCCAGCAGCGAGCCGCCGCTGACGCCCACCATCTGGTCGGGCTCGGCGAAGTCGCCGCCATGCGCGATCGCCACGGCGTAGAAGGTCAGGCTGCTGGCCCCGTAGAGGAAGAACAGCGGCAGCAGCCAGTATTGATTGGCCCCGGCCAGGGCGATCAGCGGCGAGAGCAGCGCCACGGCGGTGGCGCAGCCGACGATCACCCAGCGCCGGTCGACCCGGTCGGAAAGACGTCCCAGCGGCCACTGGCAGACGAAGCTGCCGAGCTGGATGGCGCTCAGCAGCCAGACGATGAACGGCACCGGCAGGCCGAGCTCGGTGCCGAACAGCGGCGTCAGCCCGAGCACGGCGCTGCTGAGCAGGCCCGACGCCATGCAGCCGACGACCGCAACCGGGGCGACGCGATAGAGGCCGCGCGGCCCCAGGAGGTCGAGCCGCGGTGCGGGCGGCTGCGGCGTCCGGGTCAGCGCCACCGGGATCAGCGCCAGCGTGAACACCGCCCCGGCGATGTTGAACCAGACCAGCGACATGGTGTCGGTATGGCCGAGGGCCAGCTGGGTGCCGACGATCGCCACCTTGGTGCTGACGAGATAGAACGACAGCACCCCGCCGCGGGACTGCGCCGGCGTCGCGGCGCTGAGCCAGCCCTCCACGACCGTGAACAGGCCCGCCTGGCAGAAGCCCATCGCCAGCCGCAGCACGAACCAGACGGCGACGACCTGGCTCGCCGCGAAGACCATGCTGACCACCGCGCAGACCGCCGCCAGCACCGCGAAGGCACGGATGTGGCCCACATTGCGGATCAGCTTGTGGGCCACGGCACACCCGGCGAGGAAGCCCAAGCCGTAGCCGGTGGCGATGATCCCCGCCGTCGTGCCGGAATAGCCCGCCACCGCCAGCTGCAGCGGCAGGATCACGGCGAAGATGGTGTTGGCCAGTTGGAGCAGGCTCACCCCGCCGACAATGCCGACGACCGCGCCATAATGCTTGAACATGGGGGAAGTGGCCTGCCTGCTTCGACCGGATGGGCGCCCAGCAGCTACGCCTGGTCCGGTCGGCCCGCAAGCCCCACCCGCCGCCGGCAAAACCGCGGCACCACGGACCCGCGCCCTTCATACCGGGCACCGGGACATTATCTAAGGTCTCGCGTACGGGAACGGAGACGTGCATGAGCGGGCGATTGGTGGCGGGTGCCGGCGTTCTGGTGACGGTGCTGGGCATACTGTGGCTGCGTGCCAGCACGCTTTGGTTCTTTCATCTGTTTTGAGCGGATCGATGGCTCTAGGCGGAGTGGACACGGGCTTGCAGCAAAACGGACGTCAGGCGGCGGGAACCGCGCGCCGAATGGGTGGCGGCAATCTCGGAACGGGTAGCGCTCCTGCGTTCCGGGTGGCCCCGGTTCGCGGCTGGCTGCTCAAGGTCTGGGCAGGGCTCTTCGGCTGGCCGCTCTTTCTGGCCATGGTGCGCGGCAACTTCCGGGACACACTGGCCCTGGGGGTGGCGATTGTCCTGCTGTGGGTTGGCGGCAATCTGATCGCCCGTGGCAGCCGCGAGGCCTTCGAGAATGAGGGCCGACCCCTGACCCGCAATCCCACGCCGCGCAGGCTCCTGGGAGCCATAGCCGCCGGCGCCGCAGCCTTCGCCGTCAGCTTCGGCGTCGCCGACGACGGCATGGGCATGGCGCTGCTGTTCGCGGCCATCACCGGCGGCGGCTGCGTGCTCGCCTACGGGCTCGACCCGCGGCTCGACCGCGGCGTGCTCGAGGCGGCAGCAAAGCGAGCCGGGGTCAATAGCCGCGACGTGATCGCAGCGATCGAGGAGGCGCAGCGTAAGGTCGAAGGCATCGAGGAGGCCGCCCAGGGCCTGCATTCGCGTGAGCTGAAAAGCCGCCTCGACCGGATCTGCCGGCAGGCCTACACCATCCTGGGCCAGCTCGAGCAGGACCCGAAGAACCTCTCCCGCGCCCGACGCTTCCTGGTGACCTATCTCGACGGCACGCGCGATGTCGTCACGCAATACGCGGCGCAGCAGCGCGATCTTGCCGACACGCCGCTGGCCGAGAATTTCCGCCGCGTCCTGACCACGGTCGAGCAGGTGTTCGCCGAGCAGGAAGAGGTGCTCAAGCAGGACGACAAGCTCAACCTCGAGGTCCAGATCGAGGTGCTGGAGACGCAGCTCAAGCGTGAGGGCGTGCATTGAGCCGCGGCGCACGCCGATAACCCGAGGGGAGCATTCGCCATGGCCGAGGACCCGACAACCGTCACGGCAGCACCGGTGGCGACACCGGTGCTCGTCGCCGAGCCGCTGGCCAGCCGGCTGACGGCGTTCGGCCAGGAGCTGGCCGGCGACCTGCAGATCAAGCTCGAGGGACCGGTCGAGCAGCAGGTGCAGCAGGCGATGCGCGAGCTCGACGTCACCGACACCAACTCGATCATCTTCTACGGCAGCAAGGCGCAGCAGCAGCTGACCAGCATCTCCGATTCCATGCTGGAGAACGTCCGCACCAAGGACGTGGGCCCAGCCGGCGATGCGTTGAACAACATGGTGCAGAAGCTGCGCGAGCTCGATCTCGGCGATGTCGACCCGACCGAGAAGCCCGGCTTTTTCGGGCGCCTGTTCGGGGTCAAGAGCGAGGTGCAGAAATACCTCGACAAGTACGAGGACGTGCGCGGTCAGGTCGACACCATCACGACCCAGCTCGAGCAGCACAAGACCAAGATGCTGACCGACATTGTCAAGCTCGACAAGCTCTACGGTGCCAATCTCGACTACTTCCGCACGCTGGAGGTCTACATCGCCGGCGGCCGGGCGAAGCTGAAGGAGATCGACGAGCAGATCATCCCGGCCATGGCGGAGAAGGTCGCGGGCTCGGAGGACGTGATCGAGGCGCAGAAGCTGCGCGACCTGCGCGCCGCCCGCGACGATCTCGAGCGCCGCGTGCACGACCTGCTGCTGACCCGGCAGGTGACCATGCAGGCCCTGCCCTCGATCCGGCTGGTGCAGGAGAACGACAAGTCGCTGGTGACCAAGATCAACAGCACGATCGCCAACACCGTGCCCTTGTGGAAGCAGCAGCTCGCCCAGGCCGTCACGATCTACCGC
>JAPJRA010000215.1 GCA_030824835.1 Geminicoccaceae bacterium
GATCAAGTACAAGCCGCTGAAGGTCGCCTGAACCGGCGGCCGGCTCAACCGAGCGAGGCGATGATCTCCCGGTAGGCGTTCTCCGGGAACGCCTTCATCGTCTTGGTGCGGATGAAGCCGGACGCCCCCAGGAGAAGCAGGAAGCGGCTGGAGACGGCATCGTCGGGGGCATCGTAGACGAACACGATGTCGTACTCCCCGAGTGTCAGGTAGAAGGACCTGAAGGTGCCGCCCATCTCCTCGAGCTGCCGACGCACGGCGTCGAGGCGCCTGGGCGAGTCCCGGATGTGCTGGATGCCCCGCTCGGTGTAGTTGGCGAGGGCCACATAGGTCGACATGATGCACCTGTCCCGCTGGTTACGGCCTCCGAGCCCGACAGTGTACCTTGGCCTGGCCCTCCTGGCGATGGCCGGATCCGCCGTGGCCTCCGAGCGCGACGAGCGCCCGGGCTCTGCCGACGAGCGCTACATGCTGAGCGCGGCCCAGCAGGGCGGCAGGTTCGCCGCTTGGCGGCTGGACCGGAACGACGGTCGGGTATCGGTCTGCCTGCGCCAGGGCACCGAGGGGCTGAGCTGCTCGCGCTGGTCGGCACCGGCCACGCCCGGGTCCAGCGGGCCCTACGCGATCAACGCGGAGAATTCCGGCCCGGTCGGGACATTGTGGGTCTGGCGGATCGACACCGCCAGTGGCCGCCTGGACTATTGCAGCGTCGGCTGTTGCGGCGACTTCACCTCGGGCGAGCCGAGCTGCCTGCAGGGCGGCCCCTAGCCCCACGTGGCATCGCTGCCATAAATCTCGGCCGTGGCACGTGACGGGGATCCACTGCAGCTTGCCTCGCAGCGTCGACGACTCTAGGTGTGATGCGGGTTGGACGAGGGATTCCGATGGCACGAACCAGCGCGACGCTTTTGCCGGCGATAGCTGCCACGACCATGCTGGCGTTGGGCGGGTGTGTCGACATGTTCGGGCCGACCCCGGCGCCGGATGCTACCCGGTGGAGCGGCGTGACCACCGCCGGTGCTGCCGATCTGCCTGAATGCCGCCCCTTCTCGCTCGATGTCGCCCTCTTCGCGCGCCCCCTCTACAGCTTCGACACCATCGACGGCCGCGCCTATCCACAAGCGTCGAGCGCCGGCGTGGATACGGTCACGACCTGGTGGGTCCAGGGCTACATGACGCCGGCGAATTTCGTCGAGTTCGAGACCCGCATGCAGCGACCGGCTTTCTTCAACGCGCGCCCCTACGCGGTGTGGCGAGGCACGCGCGTCGACGACCGCATCGAGCTCACCGAGTCGGGCTCGCCGTGCAAGCGCGAGCTCGTGCTCACCCGCAGCTGACCTGTACCGGGCGGATTTCGCTCCGGCCGATCCGGCCCTGAATTCATGCCACCGCCGCCCGGCACCCCGCTGACCCTCCGACAGACCGTCTTCCAGCTTCTGGACGACGAGGAGTGGTCCCATCCCGCCAGCCGGTGGCTGTATCGTGGCCTCGTGCTGCTCATCGTGGTCAGCGTCGTCGCCGCGGTGCTCGATACGGTGGCTGACATCCGCCAACGCTGGGACTTCTGGCTGCTGGCGGTCGAGATCGTCTGCGTCGGGCTGTTCACCGTGGAATACGTGGCCCGCGTCTGGGTGGCGGTCGATGATCGCGCCGGTCGCTACGAGCATCCGCTCTGGGGAAGGCTACGCTACATGATGACCCCCATGGCGATAGTCGACCTGCTGGCGATTTTGCCGACCTACCTGGCCTTCATCCTGCCCGGCGACTTCCTGCTGCTGCGCACGCTGCGAATCCTGCGCATCCTCAAGATCACCCGCTACTCGCCGGCCCTGGCGACCTTCGAGGTCGTGCTGGTGAACGAGCGGCGCTCGCTCGGCGCCGCCGCCACCATCCTGGGCGTGGCACTGCTGCTGGCAGCGGGCACGCTGCATCACCTGGAGGGCGATGCCCAGCCGGAGGCGTTCGGCTCCATCCCGGCATCGATGTGGTGGGCAATCGCTACACTGACGACGGTGGGCTACGGCGACGTCGTCCCCGTGACCGCGGCCGGACGGGTGGCCGCGGGCTTCTGTGCCGTGATCGGGATCGGCATGTTCGCCCTACCCACGGCCATCCTGGGCGCCGGCTTCGCCAGCGAGCTGCAGAAGCGGAACTTCGCCGCCACGGCCGCGATGATCGCCCGGGTGCCGCTGTTCCATCACCTCAATCCGGCGCAGCTCGCCGAGCTCACCGCCCTGCTGAAGCCGCGCCGCCTGCCGGCGCGCTACACCGTGATCCGCCGTGGCGAGCATCCCGACGCCATGTATTTCATCGACGACGGGCGGGTGGTGATCCAGGCCAAGGACCGTCGTCTGGTGCGCGGGCCGGGCTCGTTCTTCGGCGAGGTGGCGCTGCTCGAGGGTCGCCCACGTCAGGCCAGCATCATCACGCTGACGGCCTGCAGGCTGCTCGAGCTGCGGGCCGGCGAATTCCACCGCCTGCTGGCTGGCGACGCAAACCTGCGCCAGACGATCCTGGACGAGGCGCGGGTGCAGAACGAGCTGGACGCCGCGGGCGACTAGGCGGCGAAGAACCGCATCAGCTCGGCGCCCGTCGCCTCCGGCTGCTCCTCGGGCAGGAAGTGGCCGCAAGGCAGCGCCCTGCCCTCGATCGGGCCGGCAGATTTCTCCCGCCAGGTCGCGAGCACGTCGAAATGGCGGTGCATCAGCCCCTGCTCGCCCCACAGCACCAGCAGCGGGCAGCCGACCCGGCGCTCCAGATCCGCCTCGTCGTGCTCGAGGTCGATCGTCGCCGCGGCACGATAGTCCTCGCAGCTGGCATGGATGGTGGCGGGGTCGGCGAAGCAGCGCTCGTATTCGGCCAGGGCCTCGGGTGCCAGCCAGCCCAGGTCCTTGGCCGCCGACCACTGCGCGAGCTTGCGCTGCAGATAGAACATGGGGTCGGCACCGATCATCCGCTCCGGCAGGGGCTCGGGCTGGATCAGGAAGAACCAGTGATAGTAGCCGGTCGCCAGAGCCTGATTGGCGGCGCGGAACAGCGTCCGCGTCGGCACGATGTCGAGCACGGCGGCCCGCGCCACCCGCAGCGGGTGATCGAGGCACAGGCGGTGCACCACGCGGCCGCCGCGATCGTGTCCGGCTACCATGAACCGGTCGAAGCCCAGCGCCGCCATGACCTCGACCATGTCGAGCGCCATCGCCCGCTTGGCGTAGGGCGCATGGGTCGCATCGGAGCCGGGCTTGCCGCTGTCGCCGTAGCCGCGCAGATCGGCGCACACGACGGTGAACCGCTGCGCCAGCGCCGGTGCCAGCCGGTGCCAGATGGCATGGGTCTGCGGGTAGCCGTGCAGCAGCAGCAATGGCGGCCCCTGCCCCATCAGGCGCAGGGCGATCTCCGTCCCGCTGGTGGCGATCCGGCGTTGCTGGAAGCCTTCGAACATCGAACCCTCGCCTCGGCCGTCAGGCCGCCATCGTCAGGACGGCCAGATCGCAGGGCATGGCCAGTCCCGCCACCGCCCGCTGCTCTCTCACCTGCCAGGATAGCTGCGTCGCCGCGCCCTGCAACCTGGCCAGCCGCAGGGTCGCCGACGGCAGCACCGCCGTCGCCAGCTCGGTCTTGCAATGCTTCTCGAGCTTGGCCGCGAGGTTCACCGGCTCGCCGATCACCGTGTATTCGAGCCGCTCGGCGTCGCCCACCGTGCCGAACATGACCGGCCCGGCGGCGAGGGCGGCGCCGATGGCGAGTGGCGGCAGTCCCGCTGCGAGCCGCTCCGCGCTCCAGGCGTCGGCCGCCCCGACGATGCGCTCCAGCGCCCGCATCGCGTCCGCGGCATAGCTCGCCGACGGTCGGGTGGCACCGAAGCTCGCCAGGATGCCGTCGCCCATGAACTTGTCGACGCTGCCGCCCTCCGCCCGGATCACCCGGACCATCCGCGCCTGGTAGTCCGAGAGTAGCCGCATCACCTCGGTCGGCGGCAGGCGCGCCGCCAGCGGCGTGAAGCCGCGCAGATCGACGAACAGGATCGCCGCGTGGCGCATCTCGGCCTGGCCGGGGACGAGATCCATCTCCGCACTGGCGATCCGGCCGGCGATCTCGGGCGCGAAGAAGCGGGAAAGGCCGACCACGGCCTGCTGCTCCGTCACCGCCCGTGCCAGCAGCGAGCGGGCTCGATGCAGAGCCAGGGCCAGGATCCCCGTGACCATCAGGATCGAGACGATCTTGTCGAACTCGGCGCCGAGCAGGATGTTGTTGGACATGGCGTAGTCGGCAAAGCTGTGGGTGCGGTGCACGCCCTCCGTGAACCACAAGGCGTACGCCACCAGCACGACCCAGCCCGCCGCCGCGCTGACGCCAGCCAGGAGCACGAAGCGCGGCTCGAAGCGCAAGGTGCGCAGAGCGATGAAGATGAACACGTACATCAGCGTCGGCGCCTTGAAGTAGATCGCTGGCGGCGCCTGGTACTGCAGGTGGAAGCTCCAGATCGTCACCATCAACAGCGTGATGTCGGCCACCACCGAGATCGACAGGAACCACTCCGGCAGCCGCCGCCGCAGCGCCAGCACGAAGCGGACGACGGTGAACACACCGTACACGGCCAGGGCAATGGGCACGGGCTCGAACGGCACCGACGGCGGAAAGCCTTTGGGTGCGAGGCTGTACAGGACGGCGAAGGTGCCGATGGCCGCAAACTGCAGAAGCGTGACGATGATCTCGCTGATGCACTGCTCCCGACCGATCTCCTCCTGCACCCGACGCGGCAGATGCGCCGGCACTGGCGGCCCCAGGAGCAGCAGGCGCAGGCGACCCCACACCGACGTCGGTTCCGGCATGATGACAAGCGACGGCAGCATCTGTGGCAGTCCTCGACGCGGTGCAGCAATGCCGCGTCATGATCGGATCACGGGCTCGCGGCGGCAAGCTCTCTGGCGCTCGGCTAACCCTGCTCTCGCTTTAGGCGACGGCCGGCACATGTTGCATTTCTGTGCATTTCTTGTGCGCGATGGCCACGATCATCCCGCAATCCCGCGGAAACACTGGCAATGCTGCAATGCAGAAACGCCTGTTCTCCGGGCATGGGTGCGCAACATATAAGCAGCAGTGAATTTACCGCCCGCGCCGATAATCGGCCGGCGGGCACCAAGGAGACCATCGTGACGACGACACTTGTGAATGCCTATCGCGGCCTCAGCACCACTGCTCCGCGTGGCAACACCACCAACGATTCCGGCAGCGTGCTCGGTCACCTGCTGCAGCGCATCGGCTCCTGGTTCGGCGAGCAGCGCCGCTACCGGCAGACGATGAACGAGCTGTCGGCCCTGACCGACCGCGAGCTCGACGATATCGGCCTGCGCCGCAGCGAGATCGATCGGGTGGCCCAGCGCTGTGCGCATTGCGGATGATGCACCAGGCAACACCGCCGATCGTGCCTAGACCGGCCGCCTCAGGGCGGCCGGTTTGCGTTTGAGGTGCCGGGAGCCGCCGCAGCCGGCTTCAGGCCGGACCCGGCTCCTCGATCGCGTCGACTCGGTCGGGATAGAAGGCCAGATGGTCCTTGATCGCCGCCACCGCGGCAAAGGGATCGGCGTAGGTCCAGACCGCATCGACGGACCGCTCGCCGCCGGCCGGAATGCTGAAATAGCTGCAGTCACCCTTATAGGGGCAATAGGTCCGGCGCTCGGACGGCTGCAGCAATGCCATGTCGACGTCGGTGCGCGGGATGTAGAGCACCGGCGGGTAGCTTGCCTCCCGCAGCGTCAGGGCCGCGCGCGTGTCGGCAACGGTGCGCCCGGCGACCGTGACGACGACCCGGCCGGTGTTCGGCAGGATGGTGATCGGATGATCCGGACCGGGCACCTTCACCGGTTTCAGTGTCATGGTTGTATCTCCTCTTCGTCCGCTGACGTCACCGCGTACCGGCCGTTGCCGGGGCGAGATCGCAGGCGACATGGCCCACCGCCCCGCGCCGCCCGTGATAGAGGGCCAGCGCCGACAGGACGCACAGCCCGCCGACCCAGCCGAGATCGGCCACGCCGCCCCTGGTCAGGGTGAGCGACCCGGTCACGGCCCCGAGCGAGAAGCCCAGATACATGAACGAGGCGTTGAGCGAGAGCACCACCGGTGCCGCCTTCAGCCCGGCGATGCCGATCAGCCTCGCCTGCTGTGCCGGATAGAAGCCCCATCCGGTCAGGCCCCAAGCCACGACCGCCACCAGGATGGGCAGCCACGCCACCGTGGGCGGCAACAGGTAGGCGAACAGCGACAGGCTTCCCAGCGCCGCGGCCAGCAGCGGCAGGGCCAGTGCTATCACCCGAGC
The DNA here is from genome assembly GCA_030824835.1 of Geminicoccaceae bacterium. GTDB lineage: Bacteria > Pseudomonadota > Alphaproteobacteria > Geminicoccales > Geminicoccaceae > Benzoatithermus. The sequence goes on from JAPJRA010000215.1 coordinate 6,314, forward strand.
GCTCCCCAACCGGTCCGCCGCATGGCCACCGACGAACAGGCCGACAAACGCGGCACCGCCCCACAGGAACAGCACATAGCCGATATCCGTGCCCGAGATGCCGGCGGCTGTAGCGAGGTAGGGTGCGACGTAGGTGTAGACGGTGTAGCCGCCCACACCCCAGAGCGTGGTGACGAGAAGGGCGATGAGCACCGCCGGCCGGCGCATGACGGCGAACCGCTCGCGCAGGTTCGTCGTCATG
>JAPJRA010000216.1 GCA_030824835.1 Geminicoccaceae bacterium
CCTCAGCACCGGGCAGCGCAAGCGGCTGGAACTGGCGCGGGCCCTGGCGACCCGGCCGAAACTGCTGCTGCTCGACGAGGTGACGGGAGGCGTCGACCGTCCCTCGATCCCCGGGCTGGTGGAAACAATCCGCACCCTTCACGCCGAGCGGGGCCTGACCCTTGTCGTGGTCGAGCATCACATGGACTTCCTCGGGGCACTGGTCGACGAGGCGCTGTTCCTCGACCAGGGCAGGCAGATCGTTTCCGGCAGCCTGGCCGAGGTCGCCGCCGACCCCCGTGTCCGCGACATCTATCTGGGAGACGCCCATGCTTGAGCTGAGCGGGATCGACGTGCGCTATGGCGCGGCCCAGGTCCTGTGGGACCTGTCCCTTTCCGTCGGCGAAGGCGAGGTCGTGGCGGTCATGGGGCCGAACGGCTCGGGCAAGAGCACCGTCCTGAAGGTCGCCATGGGCCTCAAGCGGCCGAGCGCGGGACGGGTCGTCTTCAACGGGATCGACCTCACCCAGATGTCGGCCACTGCGCGGGTCGGCGCCGGCATGAGCATCGTGCTCGAGCGTCGGCGCCTGTTCCCCCGCATGAGCGTGCGCGAGAATATCGAGATCGGCGGTTTCGTCCTGCCCCGCCCCGATGCCGCCCGCCAGCTGGAGTGGGTGCTTACGCTTTTCCCGGAACTGCGGCCGCACATGGACGCAACGGCCGGCCGCCTGAGCGGTGGCCAGCAGCAGATGACGGCGATCGCCCGCGGGCTGATGGCAAAGCCGCGGCTTCTGCTGATGGACGAGCCGCTGCTGGGACTGTCGCCGGCGCTGCAGCAGAGGGTCTTCGCCCTGATGCGCGAGATCAACCGGCAGGGCGTCGCGATCCTGTTCAACGAACAGAACGCCAAGCTGTCATTCGAGCTGAGCGATCGGGGCTACCTGCTGGAATCCGGCCGCGTGGTGCTGACGGGTTCCGGCACGCAGATGCTGGATCATCCCGAGATCAGGCGCGTCTATCTGGGCGAGGCGGCAGCATGACCGGCGCCATCCTGATCGAAACAATCCTGAACGGGCTGATCACCGGATCGATCTATGCGCTGATCGGCTCGGGGATCGCGCTGATCTATGGGACGACGCGCGTGCTGAACTTCGCTCATGGCGAGGGGATGATGTTGGCGGCCTATTCCGTCCTGATCCTGTCGACGACCGTGGGTCTGCCGCTGTGGCTGGCCGCAGCAGGCGCGATCCTTCTGGCCACGGTCGCGGGGGTCGTCATGCAGCGGCTGGTGATCGCCCCCATCCTGGCCCGCGAAGACTGGTCCTTCCGGATCATCGCGGCGACGATCGGATTGTCGATCTTCCTGCAAAGTGCGGCGCAACTGATCTGGGGCGAGGGGTTCAACGCCCTGCCCTATTTCTTCGAGGGCGTGCTGGTCTTGGGGCCGGTGCGGATGCCCTGGCAGCGAATCATGATCCTGGTCGTCGCGCTGGTCGTGCTCGGCCTATCGGCCCTGCTGCTGTACCGGACGCGCTTCGGGCAGATGATCCGCGCGACCGCGCAGGACGCCGAGGCGGCCGAGGCCTTCGGCATCCCCGCGGGACGGGTGCATACGATGGTCTTCGCCCTGTCCGCGGCACTCGCCGCGGTTGGCGCGATCATGCTGGCGCCGCTGCTTTCGGTAAACCCCTGGATGGGCGTCCCCTACATCCTCAAGGCTTTCGCCGTGGTCATCCTTGGCGGTCTCGGCAGCTTCGGCGGCGCTATCGTCGCAGGCTTCCTTCTCGGCCTCATGGAAAGCTTCGGAGTGGCCCTGACATCCAGCGAATGGCGCGACGTCATCTCGTTCTCGCTGCTGATCGCAGTGATCTGGGTCCGCCCCTACGGGCTCTTCAGCAAGCGGGAGGGCTGAACAATGACCGAGATGCTCGGGCGCCGTCCGGCCTTGACGCTTGCACTGCTGATCGCCCTGCTTGCCGTCGTCCCCTTTGCGGTGACAAACGCCTATCACCTGCACGTCCTGACGATCTTCCTGCTGTTCGCGATCTTCGCCTCGGGCTGGAACCTCACCTTGGGTATCCTGGGCCTGAAGACGCTGGGACACCATGCCTTCTTCGCCTTGGGGGCCTACTGCTCGGCGATGGTGTCGCATTACGCCGGGATCTCGCCCTGGCTCACCATCTGGCTGGGGGCCGCCCTAGCCGCGCTGGCCGGGCTGCTGATCGGCGTGCCCATCCTGCGCATCCGGTCGATGCCGCATGTGGCGATCGTGACCCTCGCATTCGCAGAGATCATCCGGCTGATCCTTGCGAACCTCAAGGACTGGACGCGGGGCGAGCTCGGCTTCTGGGGCATCGATCCCATGCCCGAACTGACCTTGGGCGGCACCGTGCTGGAGTTCGGGACAGGCAAGCCGTTCGGCTCCTATCTCCTGGCGCTCGGCTTCTTCGCAGCGGTGCATCTGCTGCTGCTGGTGATCCTGCGGGGTCGCGTCGGCCTGACACTGGTCGCCATCCGCGACTCGGAACTGGCGGCGGAAAGCCTGGCGGTGGACCTGACACGCTGGAAGCTGGGCATCTTCGCCTTCAGCGCCGCCTTCGTCGGGCTGAGCGGCGCCCTTTATGCCCATTACATCCAGATCCTGACCCCGACATCGACGGTCGGGCCCGAGATGCTGGTCACGCTGCTGGCGATGATCATCGTGGGCGGCGTGGGGCGGTTTCTGGGGCCGGTTCTCGGCGCCGCGCTGCTGACCGTCCTTGGCGAGGTTCTGCGCGAGTTCGGCGATCTGCGGATGCTTCTTTACGGAGGCATCGTCATGCTCTTCGTGCTGGGCGCGCCACGCGGCCTAGCCGGGCTGCTCGCCATGTTCGGCCGCCGCGGCACAGCTTTATGATCAGAAAACCACCAACGGGAGAACTGCCGCCATGTTGAGACGACTTCTCGTCACAAGCGCCCTCGCGCTTGCCGCCTTCGCGCCGTTGACGGCCGGCGCGCAAGAGATCCCGGTGGGTGCAATCGCCCCGCTGACCGGTCCGGCCGCAAACTCGGGCGAGGCGCTCCGCCAGGGGTTCCTTCTGGCAGTGAAGGAATGGAACGAGGGCAAGGGCGACTATGTCACGCCCGACGGCCAGCATCCAACCATCGCCCTGACAGTCGAGGACAACAACTCCAAGCCCGAGGTGGGCGTCAGCGCGGCGCAGCGGATGATCACCCGCAACGGCATCAAGCTGCTGATCGGCGACGCACTGCACAGCCATGTCACGATGGCGCTGATGGAGCTTGCGCCGCAGTTCGACCTGCCCATCCTCAGCGCCGAGCCCGTCAGCACGCTGATCGCAGACAAGGTGAAGTCGGACCCCGAGAAATACGCGCTTTACTGGAAGGGCAACTACAACAGCAGCGCCTATGGGGAGACGGTTCATGACTTCGTCGGCTGGGCCGTCGAAAAGGGCGTGATCGCCGCGGAAGGCAAGAAGCTGGCCTTCGTGATCGAGGATACCGATTACGGCCATTCGAATGCCGACACGATCACCGAGCTTTTCGAAAAGGACGGCTGGACAGTCGTCGCCAGCGAGGCCGTTCCCGCCGGCAGCACCGACTTCTATCCGCAGTTGACCAAGCTGAAGGGCGCCGCCCCGGACCTGACGCTGTCGGTCTTCACGGCGGTCAACTCCGGCGTGTCCCTGGTCCGGCAGATCTCCGAGCAGACCCTGCCCGGCCGCCACATGGCGATCTATTATCCCACCAAGCCCGAGTTCATGGATCAGGTGGGCGACGCGGGCGAAGGCCTGATCTGGACCTCGCTTCAGTTTGCCCCCGACGTGGTTCCGGCCCACAAGGAATTCGACGACAGGATCCAGGCGGAATTCGGCAATCCGGCGACCTATAGCCACGCGCACGGCTATTGCACGATGATGATCGGCCTGCGTGCGCTGGAAACCGCAGGCGGGACGGACCCCAAGGCGGTGTCCGATGCCATCGGGGCAAGCGACTACAACTGCCTGATCGGCCGCTTCAAGTTCGACTCTGCCGATCACACGGTCATCGGCGGCGGCGAGTACCTGCCGCTGCCCGTGGCCCAGATCCAGAGCGGCGTGAACCAGCTGATCTGGCCCGAGGCAAATGCCACCGCCGAAGCACAAAAGTGATCACGGGAGTGGGGCCGACGGCCCCACTCATGCAATGTCAAGGTAAGCGCATGGAATTCATCAGAAGCGAAGCCGAGCTCGAGGAGATCTATGGCGAGCCTGTCACGGCTGCCATCGCAAAGGTTTCGACCTGGATCACCCCGACCTATCGGCGCTGGATCGAGGCCGCGCGCTTCTGCGTCATCTCGACCGCGGGCCCCGGCGGCACCGACGGCTCACCACGCGGGGACGACGGTCCCGTCGCGCGCATCCTGGACGAACGGACCTTTGCGATACCGGATTGGGTCGGCAACAATCGGATCGATACCCTGCGCAACCTCGTGCATGACGACCGCATCTCCGTCATGTTCATGGTGGCGGGATCGGGCAATGTCGTCCGTGCGAACGGGGTCGCGCGCATCACGACTGATCCTGACCTTCGTCAAAGCTTCGCCCGCGGGACTGCCGCAGGAGCCCTGCTCCCCCGCAGCGTGCTGCTGATCCAGGTGTCCGAGATCTACATGCAATGCACCCGGGCGATCATGCGGTCGCGCATCTGGTCGGGCCAGAAGCCGCCCGAGGGCCTGCCGACGCAGGGCGAAATGCTGGCGGCTCAATCCGAGGAATTCGAGGCCAGAAGCTATGACGAAGGCTGGAGTGTTCGCAGCCTTGCCAACCTGTGGTAGTCAGTCGGGCGGACTGACCTTTCATGGCAAACACTGGCCAATCCTTGCCGCACAATGCGGAACAGGATGCAACCATAGTCCGTGCCGTAAACTATTCGTTAAATAAACTTTTGTGCCTTCATCATCAAAGTAAGTGGTTTAGGGTCGAAGATTTCATCCAAGGTCGCCGCATCCCCGGATTTCATGGTCATGGCCTGCTGCCGGTTTCGTGGACACGAAGATAAGATCGTGACCAAGGGACTGGAGATCACACATGACGAGACGGAAGTTCAGCCGCGAGTTCAAAACCGAGGCTGTAAAGCTGGTGACTGATCGCGGCGTATCGGTGGCGCAGGCAGCCCGTGACCTTGATCTGGCGGAGAGCGTGTTGCGGCGCTGGATGCGGGAGCTAACTGCCGCGCCAACTGCGGCGTTTCCAGGGAACGGGCAGATGCGGGCCGATCAGGCCGAGATCGCGGCGCTGAAGAAAGAGGTCGCCCGGCTCCGGGCGGAGCGTGACATCCTCGAGAAGGCCACGGCTTTTTTCGCGCGCGAGGCGACATGAGGTTCGCCTTTATCGCCAAGCATCGTCACATCTAGCCGGTCAGCTGGCTCTGCGAGGTGCTGGAGGTCTCGCGTTCGGGATTCCACGCCTGGCTCAACCGCCCGGTCAGCGCCCGCGAGATCCATGATGCGAAGCTCGTCCCAGCCATCGACAAGAGTTTCAAGGCCAGCGATATGGCGCCCGCCGCGTTTGGGGTGACGTGCTTGTGACCTGCCCCCCGGTCGTCCCTCGTTCATAACGAGAGTCCTTGGGGTTGATATTGGTTGGTTTCGGGTGTGGCAAGCGCGCCGGGCGCGGAGCCCTCAGATTGCTCAAGCGCTCGGCGCGCGTCGGACGGGGTCTTGTTGCCCAGCGAGGAATGGGGCCTGACGTTGTTGTAGTCGTAGCGCCAGAGGGCCAGTTTGCGGCGGGCATCAGCCAGGCTGTCGAAGATTTCCTCGTTCAGGCATTCGTCGCGCAGGCTGCCGTTGAAGCTTTCGATGTAGCCATTCTGCTGCGGCTTGCCTGGGTCGATGTAGTGCCATTCGACGCCGTTCGCGTTGGCCCATTTCAGGATGGCCTTGCTGGTGAACTCGGTTCCGTTGTCGCTGACGATGCAAGCGGGCTTGCCGTAAATCCTGACCAGCGCATCCAGTTCCCGTGCCACCCGAGTCTTGATGGACTTTCCGGTCACCCAACGATGTTCCCGTTCTCTCTCGGCCAAAATCTTGGGCACGTGCTCTCACTGTCTGAGAACCTAGATGTGCGGGCGGACGGTGCAGGCGCCCGCATGATCAGCTTGAAGGTTGGTTGAAAAAGAAGCGAGGCTCGCGCCGCTCGCCCGCACCCAGTTAAACTTGGAGTAGGCTGACATCGCGAAGTCGAACCGTCAAAGGCCGTAGGTGCACAACTGTGCCCATTTACGGCTTGGACACGATGGGTTCTGAGCAGCTATCGCTTGACCATGCAATGCCGTAATGCCCGCGCCAATGGCGAGAAGCAGGTCCTCGACCTCGACGCGATCTGGCGGCGGCAGTCGGTTCCCGATGCCCTCCGCCTCCGCGACCTGCGCCTCAAGGGATGCGGCCGGCAGCCGCCAGCCCTGCGGGTCCGGCGGCCCCGAGATCATCCGGTTGGAGACATAGTAGCGGTACCGCCGCGTGCCCTTCGCCGTGTGCGTCGGGGTCAGTCGGTCGCCGGTCTCGTCGACCAGCTTGCCGG
>JAPJRA010000217.1 GCA_030824835.1 Geminicoccaceae bacterium
GTACCAGCGATGCCAACCGCCGATTGTTGGAGCAGGGCATCAAGCTAGGCAACCCGTCGCAATGCGTGAAACAGTCGCTGCTGGCCAAGCGGCTGTTCATGGTCAGCAAGGGCCGCTACCGCGTATCGCAGCCCGGCCGCGCCTATCTCCGCCAGCTGCTTGGGCCGGTCGTGCCGGAGTAGAGGCTTTTACGGGCTTGACCACGAGGGCCGGCAGGACGTAAGCAACGGCATTATGAGCATGGACGTGATCCGGACGAAGCGAATTACGGACCCGGTCTCCGAGTGAGGCCGGGACTGCCGTATTGCCCATCGTCCAGAACGGGTCATTCTCCATGTCGGCTACCTATTGCTTCTCCGTCCATACGGATGCCGAGCCCTCGGCGCTCCCTCGCGTGATGCAGGTCTTTGCGTTGTTCGGCCATGTGCCGGCGCGCTGCCATATCGAGTGTGGCGGCCCCGGCGGGCGTGAGCTGATGGTCGATGCGCAGCTGGACGGCCTTGATGCCGATCAGGCGGCTCTGGTCGCCAAGCGCCTCGGCCGCGTCGTCAGCGTGATGCAGGTACTGTGGTCGGAAAAGCGCCGCGTCGCCGCTTAGCCAGCGGTCTGGTCGGTGCCACTTTCCTGGTGTGGGCCACCGACCAGGCGGTGGCACAGGAGCTGTGCGCCGATCTGACCATACCGGCAGAGCTGAAGCTCAGCTGTGGGCCGGCACCGGCGATGCCCGCTGGTTCGGTGGTCGTCGCACCCGAAAGCGGTGCGTTCGCGAGTTTGAGTCGGCTGACGATCCGGCCGCTCGATCGAGCCGGCGACGACGCTCAGGCATGGACGGATCCGGCGGCGTGGCTGCAACGGCAAATGACCCTGGACACCTCGAGCCTTGTCGGGTCGATGGCCGGCCTCGCCGACGATCCCGACAGCCCGTTCTCGGGGAGCGCCGCGCGTGCGGCATTGACGCGGTTGCAGAATGCTCTGGCCGGTATGGCGGCGCTGCCGCTAACCGCCTGTGAGGCACCGACCAACGACGACGCACGGCATCGCTGGGACATGCACTGCACCTTCGGTGCCGGCGGCCTCGGCGTGTACGTCGATCTCCGATTGGTGGCCGACGGCGAGCGGCGCTGGGCTGTGTCCATGCGCACCGCCAACGAACAGCGCCGACGGCACCTCCAGGCGATCGCCGGCTCGTTTCAACCGCCCTGACTGGTGGGACCAAACCCCTCCCCGTCGTCGGCCTCGCTTTCGGCAGCCGGGATCGCGTAGACGCCACCGATCCAGTTGGCGAGGTCCTGTTCTCTGCAATGCGCGGAGCAGAAGGGCCTGAACTCGAGGCGCATCGGCCGACGGCAGATCGGGCAACGCACCCGACGCTGAGCACGCGTCGCCGCGGGCGGCTCAGCGGGCATGCTGACGCTCCTCGATCACGAACGGCACCGAGCCCAGCCCTGCGTCCACGCGAAGCGGCGGTTCCAGTCCCAGACTGTCGATCGCCCGTCGCCAAGCGGCTTTGCCGGCACCAGCCAGCAACTCGCGCAGCGATCCCGTCACGCGAATGCCGATCACCTGCCCACGACTATGCCGCAGGGCCGCGAACAGCGCTTCCGCATCAGCGCGGGGCGACGCGCGATGGCCGCCACCACCACAGCACGTGCAGGACGTCAGGAACAGGCTGGCCAACGCTTGGCCCCGTCGCGCCCGGCTGATCTGCATGATGCCCAGAGACGACATGGGGTGGATCTCCACGGGCGCCGGATCGCCACGAAACGCCTTGCGCACGGCCTCCTCGAGACGTTGCCGCTCGGGCTTGGTCGGCAGATCGACGAAATCGACGATCAACGTGCCACCAAGATTGCGCAGCCGAACCTGCCGCCCGATCTCGGCGGCGGCCTCCAGGTCCACGTCCAAGGGGGCCCGGCCGCCGCCGTCCACGTCGATGGCGACGCACGCGGCCGTGGGTTCGATCAACAGGCGGCCACCGCGTGACAGCGGCACCTCCGTGCCGAGCGCCTCGTCCAGCGCCGCGTCCACCCCGGTTTGGGCGAACGCCGACACGTCCGGCTCGAGTTGTACGACCGTCATCGGCGGCAAGCTCGGCGAGGCCGTGATCAGACGCTCGACCTCACGGGCCAGCGGTCCATCGGCGACCGAGATGGTTTCCGGAGTCACGTCGATAAGGCTGCGCATGAGGCGCTCGAGAGGTGTCTCGGGTGCCGGCAGCCGACCGGGCTTGGCGTTCTGGGCGAGGCCCACCAGGGTCTGCCGACGAGCGCCGAGCTGCGCCGCTTCCGCGCGCAGCACCTCATCGGACAGCTCGGCCGCGTGGCGACGAAGAGCAAAGTCGCCCGCGGGAAACAGGGTGCGGCCGCGCTCGCGCAGCTGCTCTCCCTGCCGCCTGCCTCGCAGCGGCGCGCCTTCGGGCCTTTGCCCAAATGGGGTATGGATCAGAGCGTTGCCAAAGAGCTTGATGTCGGTGGTGAATCTGGCGCCCTTGTCGTCCACCGGCTCGCGCACACCTTGCACCAACAAGCGCTGCCCCTCATGGACCAGCTCGCGAATCGGTCGTCGTTCGCTGCTGCCCGCCACCGCGCGCGCATCCTTGGCGACCAGGAGCCCCGGACGCGACAGGCCGCAATCGATGAAGGCGGCGTTGAGCTTGGTATCGACAGAAGTCACCCGAGCCGCGAACAGGGCATCGGTGACGCGCAAATCGTCCCGGTCGCCGTCTCTGATCTCGATCAGGCGGCCCTCCAGGAGAACGGCGGCTCGAATGCCGAAGCCGGTCTCCTCGAGCACGACGTGTGTCATGTCGTCCGGCTCCAGCCCAGGCCCCGGAGCAGACCCACGGTCTCAGCCAACGGCAGGCCCACCACATTGCTGTAGGAGCCGCTGATCGAGGGCACGAAGGCCGATGCCAGCCCCTGGATGGCGTAGCCGCCCGCCTTGCCGTGCCATTCACCGCCATGGATATAGGCGTCGGTTTCGATTTCTGTCAGCCGCTTGACCTGCACCATCGTGGTGGTCACGCGTTCGGCCGCCCTCCCATTGGGCGCCAGGACACAGACTCCCCCGTGCACCCGGTGCCGACGCCCGGACAGCAGCTCGAGGCAGGCTCGCGCCTCTTCGACGGTGCTGGCTTTGGGAAGTATCCGGCGACCGCAAGCGACCACCGTATCGGCGGCGAGGATGAAGCCGGCCTGCCGTCCGATCCGCGCCGCCACCGCCATGGCCTTGGCACGCGCCAGCCGCTGGGCATGAGCGCGCGGCAGCTCCCGTGGCAACGGCGTCTCATCGACGTCCGGCGATACGACCTGATCGGGCTCGATGCCGACCTGCTGCAGCAATGCCAAGCGTCTGGGGGAGGAGGAAGCCAGGATCAGCGAAACAAGTGCAGCCAACTTACTTGAAACGGTAAGTGATGCGACCACGGGTAAGATCATATGGTGTCATCTCGACGGTGACCTTGTCGCCGGCGAGCACACGGATCCGGTTCTTGCGCATGCGGCCCGAGGTGTGGGCCAACACGTCGTGTTCATTCTCGAGCTTGACGCGAAACATCGCGTTGGGAAGCACCTCGGTGACGGTGCCGCTGAACTCGATCAAGTCTTCTTTGGCCATTCGCACTCCCGCGCTTGCCCGGCGGCGGTTGCCGCCGGCGTAGTTCATGGTGATCCGCGCTCCCCAGGTCAAGACGGACGGCCATGGCAAAGTGTTTGGCGGGGGATCCGATTAACCCGAAAGAAAGCCGCCATGGCCTAGGACGGAACCGGAAGCTGCCTGCCGCCACTCCCGGCAAATGCTGGCAGGTGAGCTTGCGGAGCGTGCCCGCTTGACCTCACTTGTCCTCCGCCTCGGCCATGGCCTCGCCGTGTTATTGCTCGTTGCCGTTGTGGCTTTCACGCTGACCCGGTTCATCGGCGATCCGGTCGCGAACATGCTGGGGGATCAGGCCACACAAGGCGACCGCTCGGCCCTGCGGCATGAGCTCGGCCTTGATCAGTCCCTCGGCTTGCAGCTCGCACGGTTCCTCGGCCGTCTTGGCACCGGCGATCTGGGCGTCTCCTATCGCCACGGTCGCCCGGTCGCGGCACTGTTCGCAGAGCGCCTGCCCGCCACCGTTGATCTCGCCGTTTGCGCTCTTGCACTGATGCTGCTTGGCGGTGTCCCGCTCGGCATCTGGCTGGCCACGGCTCGCCCTGGGCCAGTGCGAGGCATGGTGGGCACGTTGCCGCTGATCGGCGCTGCGGTCCCGACCTTCGTCACCGGCACCTGCCTCATCCTGACGTTCTCCGTAGCCCTGCCATGGTTGCCGTCGTTCGGCCGCGGGCCGACGACCGAGGCCCTGGGCTGGCCCACGAGCTTGCTCGCCCCATCCGGGTGGCCGTCGCTGCTGTTGCCGGCCGTCACCCTCGCTCTCTATGAAGGGGCGATCCTCTGCCGCCTCGTTCGGACCGCGGTGCGCGAGGAGCTGACCCATCCCCATATCCTGTTCGCTCGGGCACGCGGCCTGCCGACGTGGCGCGTCCTTCTTTGGCATGCCCTGCCGGGTGCCATGCCGACGATCCTGCCAGTGCTGGGTCTGCAGGCGGGGCAGCTTCTGGTCTACACCGCGGTCACGGAAACCTTGTTCCAATGGCCGGGCATGGGCAGCCTCTTTGTCCAGGCGGCCCTGTTCGGCGACCTTCCGCTGCTCGGCGGCTACTTGATCTACGTCGGCCTCACCTTCTTCACGATCAACCTCCTGATCGATCTGATCCTGATCTCCTACGATCCGCGCCGGGGCAGTCTCGGACCCCGGGAGCTGCTGGTGGGTCATGCATGACGAGGAAGAGACCGCCGCTTGCTCCAGAGCATCGTGCCGGCTGCCTCCTGCTAATCCTTCTCGTGGCCATCCTGGTGGCTCCGCTGCTGGCAACGCAGGACCCGACCGACCTCAGCCGTCTCGATCTGATGGCAGCCGGTCAGCCACCTTGGTGGGTGGATGGCGGCAGCGCATCCTTTCCGTTGGGTACGGACAGCCAGGGTCGTTGTGTCCTGTCCGCGATCCTCCATGGCCTGCGGCTGTCGCTGCTGGTCGGCGCAATGCCCGTCCTGCTGTCGGTGATGCTGGGAACGCTCGTGGGGCTTTGGGTCGGCACGGCGGGCGGTCGCGCGGATCAACTGGCGATGTGGCTGGCCGATGTCGCCATGGCGCTGCATCCCGTGCTGTTGGCTCTGATCATGGCCGCCGTGCTCAGGCAGTTCACGCCGATCGAGTGGAGCCAGGAGGCCCGCATCGCAACCGTCATCCTAGCATTGGCAGCCGTCGGCTGGGCGCCCTACGCACGTACCGCCAGAGCGATGACCCACGTGGAGCAGCGCCTACCCTACGTTCAGGCCGCGTGGCTGATGGGGCAATCATGGCGGCATATCCTCGTCGGTCACATCCTCCCCAATATCGCCCCGGCCCTGACGGCATTGGCGATCGCCCAGCTTGCGCAGGCAATATTCGCCGAGTCGACGCTATCCTATCTGGGCGCCGGCCTGCCACCCACCCTGCCCTCACTGGGTGGCCTCGTCCGATCCGGCAACGACGATCTGTTGAGCGGGGGTTGGTGGACATCGGTGCCGCCCGCACTGGCGCTGTTGGCCCTGATCGGCACCATTGGCTGGATTGCGGATCGCGCCGCCAGTCATGATGCCTGATCGACCGGCCGCCGGAACCCGTGGCCTGCTCGAGGTCGACCGGCTGCACATCATGCTCGGCGCTGGTCCAGCAGCGATCGAGCCGGTCGCCGGAGTCAGCCTCAGTGTCGCCGCCGGCAGGATCCAGGCGCTGGTGGGCCGCAGCGGCTCAGGCAAATCCACCTTGGCCCGTGCCCTGCTGGGCCTCCTGCCACGGTCCGGCCGGATCGTTGCGGGTGCGATCCGTCTCGATGGTCGTCGCATTGAAGGTCTCGACGAGGCAGCCTGGCGACGGCTGCGCGGCAGGGAGCTGGCGCTGATTCCGCAGGACCCGTTCGCAGCGCTCGACCCGTTGCAGAACGTTGGCCGTCAACTGCGCGAAACCCTCTCGGTCGTTGCCGGGCTGCCACGCCGTCGGGCCGACGACCGTGCCCTGGAGCTGCTGGCGGCAGCGAGGCTAGCGGATCCCGAAGCCCTGTGGCACCGCTATCCGCATCAGCTTTCCGGCGGGATGGCGCAGCGGGTCGCCGTGGCCCTGGCGCTAGCCACGTCGCCTCGCTGGCTGGTGGCGGATGAGCCGACGGCAGCCCTTGATCCAGACCACGCAGCCGGCGTGCTGGAGCTGCTGGCCACGCAGGTCCGCGCGCGTGGGCTGGGTGTCCTGCTCATCACGCACGACGTCGCGGCCGCGGCACGAGTGGCTCATGGCATCAGCATGATGGTCGGCGGCAGGATCGAGACCGACGAACGCCACCAGGACCATGCGGGGCTGGTGCCCGCGACCCGACGCGGGACGCGCCTCATGCCCTGCCTGGATCGCCCGCGCGCCGAGCCCGTCCAACCGTTGCTGCGGCTTCAAGA
>JAPJRA010000218.1 GCA_030824835.1 Geminicoccaceae bacterium
CCCAGGCACCCCGTCCCGCCTCTGCCCGACCTCGCCGACGACGATCCCCTGCCCCCGCTCCGCCCCCTCAACCGCCACGAACGCCGCCGCCTCGCCGCCCTCCAGCGCCAGGCCGCCTGAAGACCCGCCAACCTTTCGCCCCCAGGCGGAAAGGACCCACGCAAGCCCGTTGACGCTGCCGCCCCCGGCCGCGAAAGATCGCGCGACCAAGCCGGGAGGGCCACATGGACGCGCGCGCGAAGGCGGCGTCGCTCGCGATCTGGCGGCGGCCGGTCGAGCCGGTGCCGCTGAGCGGCGGGATCACCAACGCCAACTTCCTGGTCGACGACGGCACGCGGCGCTGCTTCGTGCGCATCGGCGACGACATCCCGGTCCACCACGTCGCCCGCTGGCACGAGCTGGCGGCGAGCCGGGCCGCCGAGGCCGCCGGCATCTCGCCCCCTGTGCTGCACGCCGAGCCCGGTGCCCTGGTCCTGGGCTTCGTCGACGGCCACACCCTCGGCCCCGAGGACGTCCGCCTGCGCCACCAGCAGGAGCGCATCGTCGAGCTGCTCCGCCGCGCGCACCGCGAGATCCCCCGCCATCTGCGCGGGCCCTCCCTGGTCTTCTGGGTCTTCCACGTCCTGCGCGACTACGCCGCCACGCTACGCGCCGGGGGAAGCCGCCTGGAATCCATGCTGCCGGGCCTGCTCGACCGCGCCGAGCGGCTGGAGCGCGCCGTGGGCGCCATCGACCTCGTCTTCGGCCACAACGACCTGCTCGCCGCCAACCTCCTGGACGACGGCCGCCGCCTCTGGCTGGTCGACTGGGACTATGCCGGCTGGAACAGCCCGCTGTTCGACCTGGGCGGCCTCGCCTCAAACAGCGAGCTGCCCCCTGCCGACCGGGAGTGGCTGCTCGCGGCCTATTTCGACCGCCCCGTCGACGACCGGCTGCGGCTCAAGGCCCAGGCGATGCTGACCGCCTCGCTGCTGCGCGAGGCCATGTGGAGCATGGTCTCCGAGCTGCACTCCACCCTCGACTTCGACTTCGTGGCCTACACCGCCCAGAACCTCGACCGCTTCGAGCAGGCCTGGGCCGCCTTCCTCACGATGGACCCGCCATGACCGACCTCCCGTCCTCCGCCCGCGTCGTCATCGTCGGCGGCGGCATCGTCGGCTGCTCGGTGGCCTACCATCTGGGCCGGATGGGCTGGACCGACGTGCTGCTGCTCGAGCAGGGCCGGCTGACCTCCGGCTCGACCTGGCATGCGGCCGGGCTCGTGGGCCAGCTGCGCAGCAGCGCCAACATCACCCAGCTGCTCGGCTACTCGGTCGAACTCTACGGCCGGCTCGAGGCCGAGACCGGGCAGGCCACCGGCTGGAAGCGCAATGGCGGCCTGCGCCTCGCCTGCAACGCCGAGCGCTGGACCGAGGTCCGCCGCCAGGCGACCACCGCCCGCTCGTTCGGCCTGGAGATGCAGCTGCTGTCGCCGAAGGAGGCGCTGGAGCTGTGGCCGCTGATGAGCGTCGACGACGTGGTGGGGGCGGCCTTCCTGCCGACCGACGGCCAGGCGAGCCCGTCCGACATCACCCAGGCGCTGGCCAGGGGTGCGCGCATGGCCGGGGTCACGCTGCGCGAGGAGGTGGGTGTCACCGGCTTCGAGCTGGAGCTGGGCAGCCTGCGCGCGGTCCAGACCACGGCCGGCCGCGTCGCCTGCGAGAAGGTGGTGCTGTGCGCCGGACAGTGGACCCGGGCGCTCGCGGCCATGGCCGGTGTCAACGTGCCCCTGGTCTCGGTGCAGCACCAGTACATCGTGACCGAGCCCGTCCCCGGCGTGACGCCCGGCCTGCCGACGCTGCGCGACCCGGACCGGCTCACCTACTACAAGGAGGAGGTGGGTGGGCTGGTGATGGGCGGCT
The DNA here is from genome assembly GCA_030824835.1 of Geminicoccaceae bacterium. GTDB lineage: Bacteria > Pseudomonadota > Alphaproteobacteria > Geminicoccales > Geminicoccaceae > Benzoatithermus. The sequence continues at coordinate 1,902 of JAPJRA010000218.1, forward strand.
ACGAGCCCAACCCCAAGCCCTGGGCCGAGACGGGCCTGCCGCAACGGTTCGAGTTCCAGCTCCTGGACGAGGACTGGGACCATTTCGAGCCGCTGATGGAGCTGGCGCTGGGCCGCGTCCCGGCCCTGGGCAGCGTCGGCGTCAAGCAGATGATCAACGGCCCGGAGAGCTTCACGCCCGACGGCAACTGGATCATCGGCGAGGTCCCGGAGACCAGGGGCATCTTCGTCGGCGCCGGCTTCAACGCCTTCGGCATCGCCTCGGCCGGCGGCGCCGGCATGGCGCTGGCCGAGTGGGTGGCCAAAGGCGAGCCGCCGTTCGACGTGGCTCCGGTCGACATCCGCCGCTTCGGCCGCAACCACCTGGACACGGGCTGGGTCCGCACCCGGACGCTGGAGGCCTACGCCAAGCACTACGCCATGGCGTGGCCGTTCGAGGAGCACCAGTCGGGCCGGCCGCTGCGCCGCTCGCCGCTCTACGAGCGCCTGCGCACCGCCGGCGCCTGCTTCGGCGAGAAGCTGGGCTGGGAGCGCCCCAACTGGTTCGCCGACCTCGACGAGGGCGAGGAGCCCGTCGACCGCTACAGCTACGGAAGGCAAAACTGGTTTGACGCCGTGGGCCGCGAGCACCGCGCCTGCCGCGAGCGGGTGGCCCTGTTCGACCAGACCTCGTTCGCGAAGTACCTGCTGATCGGCAGCGACGCCGAGGCTGCGCTGTCCTGGCTCTGCGCCAACGACGTGGCGCGGCCACCGGGCAGCCTCGTCTACACCCAGCTGCTCAACCACAAGGGCGGCATCGAGTGCGACCTCACCGTGGCGAGGCTGGCGCCCGATCGCTTCTACCTCGTCACCGGCACCGGCTTCGCCACCCACGACCTCGACTGGATCACCCGCAACATCCCGCCCGGCCTCGACGCCCGCGCCCTCGACGTGACCAGCGCCAACGCAGTGCTGTCGCTGTTCGGGCCGCGGGCGCGCGACGTACTGCAGGCCCTCACCCCCGACGCGCTGGACAACGCCGCCTTCCCCTTCGGCTCCTGCCGCGAGCTGCGCGTCGCCGGCGCCCCGGTCACTGCCCTGCGGGTGACCTATGTCGGCGAGCTGGGCTGGGAGCTGCATGTCCCGGTCGAGTTCGCGCTCACGGTCTACGACGCGCTGATGACCGCGGGCCGGCCGCATGGCATCGCCCATGCCGGCTACCGGGCCATCGAGTCGCTACGCCTGGAGAAGGGCTACCGCGCCTGGGGCACCGACATCGGCCCCGACCACTCGCCGCTCGTGGCCGGCCTGGGCTGGGCCGTGAAGCTCAAGCGGGATACGCCGTTCAGCGGCCGCGAGGCGCTGGTCCGGCAGCAGGCGGCACCGCTGCCGCGGCTGCTCGCGGGCTTCACCACCGCCCCGGAGATCGTGCTGCTCGGGCGCGAGACCATCTACCGCGACGGGCAGCGGGTGGGCTGGCTGACCAGCGGCGGCTTCGGCTACACGATCGGCCGCAGCATCGGCTACGGCTATGTCCGCAACCAGGGCGGCGTGGACCGCGCCTACGTGCTGGAAGGCCGCTACGAGCTCGAGGTCGCCGGTGAGCGAGTCCCGGCCGAGGTATTCCTCACCCCACCTCACGACCCACGCAGCGAACGGGTGCGGCAATGAGCGAGCAGGCGCGGATCGTCATCGTCGGCGGTGGTGCCATCGGCTGCGGCATCGCCTTCCAGCTGGCGGAGGCCGGCATCGGCGACGTGCTGGTGCTGGAGAAGGAGCCGCAGCTGTGCGCGGTCACCAGCGCGCAGGCGGCGGGGCTGGTGGGCCAGGTCCGCAGCACGGTTGAGCGGACCCGGCTCGCCATGTGGTCGGTCGCCACCTTCACCCGGCTCGAGCGCGAGGCCGAGGTCAAGCCCGGTTGGCGGCAGACGGGCAGCCTGCGGCTGGCGCAGACGCCGGAGCGCGTGGCCGAGTTCGAGCGGCTGCTGACCGTAGCGCGCGAGGCCGGCCTCGACGCCGAGCTGATCGACGCCGCTGAAGCCAAACGGCTGTGGCCCGGTCTGCAGTTCGAGTCGGCCATGGCCATTCTCTGGTGCCCGAGCGACGGGTACCTGCAGCCCGCCGATCTGGTCGCCAGCTACCAGCGCCATGCCCGGGCCAAGGGGGTGCGGTTCAGGACCGGCACGCGGGTGACCGACATCAGGCTGGCACAGGGACGGGTCGCGGCCGTGGCGACCGGGCAGGGTCAGATCCTCTGCGACACCGTCATCAACGCCGCCGGCACGCACGGCTACCATATTGGCCAGCTGGTCGGGCTCGATCTGCCGGTGTTCCCGGTCCGCCACCACTACGTCATCACCACGCCGACCGACTGGATCCGCCCCGGCATGCCCTGCCTGCGGGTGCCGGATGCGACGCTCTACGGCCGACCCGACGTGCAGGGCCTGCTGCTCGGCGGCTGGGAGCCTGAAGGCCTATCGCTCGATCCGCGCGGCTATGGCCTCGATGGCTGCCCGCCGCCGATCGAGCACGACTGGCCAGTGCTGGCCGGCTTCATGGAGCAGTTCCGCCCGTTCGCCGGTGGGCTCGCTGACCAGCCGGTGCGCCAGGTGTTCACCGGCTGGCCGACCTTCACCCCCGACGGCAGGTTCATCGTCGGCGAGAGTGCACGGGTACCCGGATTCGTCTGCGCTGTCGGCTGCAACGCGCACGGCGTTTCGGGCTCCTCAGGCATCGGACGGCACGTCGTCGAGGCGATGACGGAGCGCAGCCCGTCCACCTACGTGCGCAGCCTGTCGCCCGACCGCTTCACGGAGACGGCGTGGAATTGGGCGGACGCCGAGCGGCGCTCCCGGCACGTGCTCGAGACCTACTACCATGTCGGCCACTGAAGCCGTGGAGGACTCCCCGATGGAGGCTGATATCCGGCTGGCCGCCGCGCGCATCCCACAGCTGGCGAGACTGGACCCTGCCCACCTGACCCCAGTGCGGCTGGGCGGACTCACCAACCGCGTGTACCGCCTGGGCGAGTGGTGCCTGCGCCTGCCGGGACAGGGCACGGAGACCTATATCGACCGCGGGGTCGAGGCGACCAACGCGCGCTGCGCCGCTGCCGCAGGTGTGTCGCCGGAGGTGCTGTTCGTCGATCCGGCGAGCGGGATCATGCTGACCCGCTTCCTGGAGGGCACGACCACCATGACGCCGGAGCTGTTCCGGACGCGTGCCGGCGCTCCCGCGCGGGCCGGGTCGGTGTTCCGGCGGCTGCACGACAGCGGGCAGAGCTTCGCCTTCCGCTTCGAGCTGTTCGCGATGATCGACAGCTATCTCAAGGTGCTGGCCGATCTCGGGGCCGACCTGCCGGAGGGATATCACGACGTGGTCGCGGAGGCGGGCGCCGTCCGCGCGGCCCTGGCGACGCGCGACTGGCCGCTCGTGCCCTGTCACTGCGATCCATTGTGCGAGAACTTCCTCGATACCGGCGCGCGCATGTGGCTGGTGGATTGGGAGTATTCGGGCATGAACGACCCGATGTGGGACCTGGGCGACCTCGCCGTCGAGGCCGGCTTCGACGCCGCGCAGGAGGAAGCGCTCCTGCGCGGCTATTTCGGCACCGAGGTGTGCCCCGAGGATCGTGGCCGGATGGTCATCTACAAGGCCATGTGCGACCTACTCTGGACGCTGTGGGGTCTGATCCAGCACGCCCAGAAGAACCCGGCCGAGGATTTCTGGGCATATTCCGTGACCCGCTTCGAGCGCTGCAAGCAGCTGATGGGAAGCGCCACGTTCGCGGCCCATCTGGCCGCCGTCAGTCGATCCCGTGCAGCGCCATGAGATGGCCCATCCTGGCAGCGGCGAGATCGGGATCGCGCAACAGGCCGGCCCGGTCGGCGAGCCGGAAGACGTCAGCATAGTGCAGCGCTGACCTCGCGGACTGCATGCCGCCGACCATGGCGAAGTGGTCCTGGTGGCCGTTCAGCCAGGCGAGCAAGACGACGCCGGCCTTGTAGTACTGGGTGGGTGCTTCGAAGATCTTGCGCGACAAAGGCACCGTTGGCTCCAGGACGGCGCGGAATCGCTCGTGGTCACCGGCTCCCAGCGCCTGCAGCGCCGCCGCGGCGGCAGGGCCGATCGGGTCGAAGATGCCCAGGAGCGCGTGGCTGTAGCCCTGGGCGTCGCCCTCGATCAACTCGGCATAGTTGAAGTCGTCGCCCGTGAACATGCGCACGCCCGCCGGCAGGCGGCGGCGCACCGCGATCTCGCGCGCCTTGTCGAGCAGCGAGATCTTGACCCCGTCGATGCGGGCGCCGTGCTCGCGGATCAGCGTCAGCACGGTCTCGGTGGCGGTGTCGAGATCGGCACTGCCCCAGTAGCCGTCGAGCGCCGGGTCGAACATCGAGCCCAGCCAGTGCAGGATCACCGGCTCCCGGGCCTGCCGGATCAGGCCGCCATAGATCTCGAGATAGTCCTCGGCCGAGCGGGCGGCCTGGACCAGGGCACGGCTGGCCATCAGGATGGCGCGGCCACCGGCGGACTCGACCGCTCCCAGCTGCTCCTCGTAGGCGCGCCGCACATGGTCCAGGGTGACGTCGGGTGTGGCCGGCAGCTGGTCGGTGCCGACGCCGCAGGCGAGGTCGGCACCCGCG
>JAPJRA010000219.1 GCA_030824835.1 Geminicoccaceae bacterium
CCGGTAGACAAGATCGCCTGTGCGTACGCGCACCCAGCGCCTCGGGTGCCCCGGAGAGACGTCATGCGAATCGAGACTGTCGGCATCATCGGCGCCGGCACCATGGGCGGCGGTATCGCCATCAACCTTGCCCAGCACGGGTTCGGGGTGGTGCTCTACGACACCAGGGTCGAGGTGGCCGAGGCGGCCCTCGCCGCAGCCGCCGCCTTCTATGCCCGGGCGGTGGAGAAGGGGCGCATGACGGTCGAGGCCGCCGCAACGGCGCAAAGCCATCTGGCAGTCGCGGCCGAGCTCGAGGGTCTGACATCGGTGGGGCTGGTGATTGAGGCCGTGTTCGAGGATTTCGCCCTCAAGGCGCGGCTGTTCGAGGCGTTGCAGCCGCATCTGCGCGCCGATGCGCTGGTCGCCACCAACACCAGCTGCCTGCGGGTCGGTGACCTCGCGGCACATGTGGGTGATCCGGCGCGGTTCCTGGGGCTGCATTATTTCAGCCCGGCGGCCATCAACCCGATCGTTGAGGTGGTGGAAGGGGCGGCCACTGCGCCTGCCGCGATCGAGGCAGCTCTGGCCTTCTGCCGGGCCAGCGGCAAGGTGCCGCTCCGCTGCCGGGACAGCTGGGGCTTTGCCGTCAACCGGTTCTTCTGTCCCTATACCAACGCCGCGGCTCAAGCGCTGGACGACGGGCTCGGCAGCACGGCCGAGATCGACCAGGTGGCCCGCGACGTGCTCGGCGCCGCGGCCGGGCCGTTTCTCGTGATGAACCTGATCAAGCCGCGCATCAACTTGCACGCCATCCGCAACCTGGCCCCGCTGGGGGCCTTCTATGCGCCTGCCCCGGCTATGGTCGCGGCAGGCGACGCCGATCGGCCGTTCCCGATCGGCGAGGCTGGTTTGATCGAGCCCGAGCGGGCGCGGCGGATCGCCGACCGCCTGCTGGCCGGCGTTTTCGTGCCGGTGCTGCAGGCGCTGGACGAGGAGGTGGCGGCTCCCGGCGTGTTCGAGCTGGGCGCGCGCGAGGCGCTGAAGTTCGGTGTCGGGCCATGCGCGCTGATGGACCGCCTGGGTCAGGGCGAGGTGCGGCGGATCGTGACCCCGGCGCTGGCCCTCCACGATACGCCGGCACCGGATGCGCTGACCCGCGTTGGCGGCTTGGTCACGGAATAATTTCACATCCGTGTGTGGCAGATTGTGCATGGCTGTGATGCTGCATTGCACAAAATGCGCAGTTGCGTTGCATCAGATGCATGGATAGTCATTGTGCACCGCACAACATCGGGATGAGAAGATGTCGACCTCCATGCCTCAGTTCCCCAAGTTCGATCTGGCCGCCCTGGTGGCGCTGCAGAAGGCCAATATCGAGACCATGGTCGCCGCGCAGAAGATCCTGTTCGACCTGCTGCAGACCGTGGCCAAGAAGCAGGCCGCCTATGTCAAGGAGTCGATCGCCAAGTCCGAGGCGATGCTGAAGGGCTTCGACACCAAGAAGGAGCCGGGCGCTTACGCCGATGAGTTCAAGGCGGCGCTGGAGCAGGCCGTGGCCGAGGCCAAGGAGACTGTGGATCTCAGCATCAAGGCGCAGAGCGAGGTCGTCGATCTGCTCGTCAAGCGCGCCACCGCCAATTTCGAGGAGATCAAGGCCGTCGCCGCCTGATCGTTCCCGACCCCGTCTGCTGGACCCCGGAAGGCTGCCTTCCGGGGTCCTTGCCATTTGGGGCCGCGCGTGGCCGCAACGCCGTTGCCCGCCGGCATCGACTGCGCTTAGGTGCCGGCCCGTCGTTGCCAGGAGACCAAGACGATGGCCGACCACGACCCGGACCACACCACCCTGCCCAGCGCCCGCGAGGACGTGGCCCGGGTGCGCGAGGTCCCGGCGACGCCGCAGACGCTGGCCCCCAGCTACCGCCTGGCCTTCAGCGACACCGATTTCCTGCTGCGCGAGGAACTGCGTCCGGTTCGTCTGCAGCTCGAACTCCTCAAGCCCGAGCTCGAGCTGCTGGCCCGCGGCATCGAATCGACCATCGTCACCTTCGGCAGTGCCCGAATCGTCGAGCCCGCGGAGGCGGCACGGCGGCGCGGGGCCGCCGAGGCCGCCAGTGCCGCCGCCCCGGACGACCCCATGCTGGCGCAGGTCGCGCGCGCTGCCGCCAATCTCGAGCGGTTGGCGCGCAACTACGAGGAGGCGCGTGCTTTCGCCCGCTTGGTCTCGACGCCGCGTCGCCCGGACGGGCAGCAGCGCTACGTCATCGTCACCGGCGGCGGCCCCGGGATCATGGAGGCTGCCAACCGTGGCGCCGCCGACGCCGGGGCGATCAGCATCGGCCACAACATCGTGCTGCCGCACGAGCAGGCACCCAATCCCTGGATCACGCCCGAGCTGTGCTTCCAGTTCCACTATTTTGCGCTGCGCAAGATGCACCTTCTGACCCGTGCCAAGGCGCTGGTCGTGTTCCCGGGCGGGTTCGGCACGCTGGACGAGCTGTTCGAGACCCTGTGCCTGATCCAGACCGGCAAGTCGCGCCCCATGCCGGTCCTGCTGTTCGACCGCGCCTACTGGCAGCGGATCATCAGCTTCGATGCCCTGGTCGAGGAAGGCGTGGTCGACGCCCGCGACCTCGGCCTGTTCAGCTTCGTCGAGACGGCGCAGGAGGCCTGGGCCCGGATCGAGAGCCACTACGCCGCCGCCGCTCCGTGATCCGGTACGTCTGGCCATGGAGCAGCTGCTGTTCTGGCTCGACCTGGTCGGGGTCGTGGTGTTCGCGGTCAGCGGTGCCCTCGAGGCCGCGCGCAAGCAGCTCGACATCGTGGGCTTCCTGTTCGTGGCGGCGGTGACGGGCATCGGCGGCGGCACGCTGCGCGATTTGCTGCTCGATCGCGGGCCGGTCTTCTGGGTGCACCAGCCGGTCTATCTGTGGCTCACCAGTGCGGCCGCGATCCTGACCTTCTTCGTCGCCCCGCACATCGCGCGCCGTGCGGTCCTGCTGCTTTGGGCCGATGCCGTGGGCATGGCGGTGTTCGCCGTGATCGGCGCCCGGACGGCGCTGGACTTTGGCGCGGGGCCGGCGGTGGCCGTGCTGATGGGGACCATGACCGCGACCTTCGGTGGGCTGATCCGCGACGTGGTCTGCACCGAGACCCCGCTGCTGCTGAAGCGCGAGGTCTACGCCACCGCCGCCGCTGCCGGCGCGGCGACCTTGGTGGCAGGGGAGGCGCTGGGGATCGCCCCGGCGTTGGCCACCCTGGCCGGGCTCGCCATCGCGTTCGCCATCCGCGCCGTGGCGCTGAGCTACAGCCTCTCGCTGCCGATCTACCGTCCCCGGCCGGCCCGCCCGCGCTGAGCGGCCCTCGCCGCGACGGTTGACGAAAGGCTGCTGGCGGTCGAGCCTGACGATGGGAATATTGGCCGGGTGAGCGGGAGAAGCGCATGCACCTGCGATTGATCCAACTTGGGCTGGGCGGCTGGGGGCGAAGCTGGGTCGAGGAGGTGACCCGGAGAACGCCCGGGATCGAGCCGGTGGCATGGGTTGACCCGGACCAGACGATGCGGGTCACGGCCATCACGGTGCTGGGCCTGCCGGCGGAGCGTGTCTTCGCCTCATTGGAGGCGGCCCTGGCCGTGGTCGCGGCGGAGGCTGCGCTGATCGTGGTGCCACTGGCCGCGCACGCGACGGCCACCCGGGCCGCTCTGGAGGCCGGCCTCGACGTATTGGTCGAGAAGCCGTTCACCGCGACCCTAGCCGAGGCCGCCTCGCTCGTGGCGCTGGCCCGGGAGCGCGGTCGCCGGATGATGATCAGCCAGAACTACCGCTGGTTCCGGGCGCCGCGCCTGGCCCGCCAACTGGTCAGCGACGGTGCGATCGGGCGGCCGATGGCCTGCTACCTCGATTTCCACTTCTATTACGGCCCCGACTACCGCTACTTCTTCCTCGACGAGCCTCTGCTCAGCGACATGGCCATCCATCATTTCGACACCATGCGCTTCGTTCTCCGGGACGAGCCCGTCGAGGTCGCTTGCCAGAGCTGGAGCGAGCCCGAATCGCCGTTCCGCGGCCGCCCGGCGGCCATCGTCGCCATCCGCATGGCCAAAGGCACCATCGTCAGCTACCGTGGCAGCTGGATCTCGCGCGGCCCGACCACGCCCCATGGCGGCGAGTGGCGGCTGGACGGCACCCACGGTGCGATCGCGATGCACTACCGGGGCGCCGGTGCCACCCGCGAGAGCATTGACCAGCTCCGCCTGTACGGCAGCGAGGGGGCCCTCGGTGAGGCGGCTCTGCCGCCGTTGCCGTTGATGGATCGCAAGGGCTCCCTGGACGCCTTCGCCCGCTGGGTCGACGGCGCCACGTCGCTGGACGGCCTGAGCACGGGCGAGGACAATCTGCGCAGCCTGGCGCTGATGTTCGCCGCCATCCGCTCGGCCGGGCTGGGCGGGGCGCCCGTCAGGGTGGCGGAACTGCTGGCCGAGGTGGGGGCATGAGTGCGGCACTGCGGGTCACGGTCTGGAACGAGTTCCGGCACGAGCGGTCCAATCCAGCCGTTGCTGCGGTCTATCCCGATGGCATCCACGAGGCATTGGCCGCACCCTTGCGGGCCGCCGGCCACGCCATGCGGACGGCGACTCTGGACGAGCCCGAGCACGGGCTCGGCGGCGACGTGCTGGCCGCGACCGACGTCTTGGTCTGGTGGGGGCACAAGGCGCACCACGAGGTCAAGGACGCCGTGGCCGAGCAGGTCTGCGCCCGGGTGCTGGACGGCATGGGGCTGATCGCCCTGCACTCGGCCCATTTCTCCAAGCCGTTCACCCGGCTGATGGGCACCAGCTGCGGCCTGAAGTGGCGGGTCGCGGACGAGCGCGAGCATCTGTGGGTGGTGGCCCCGGGCCACCCGATCGTGGCCGGGCTGCCGGAGCGGATCGACCTTGCGCAGGAGGAGATGTACGGCGAGCACTTCGACATCCCGGCGCCGGACGAGCTGGTCCTGGTCAGCTGGTTCCAGGGCGGCGAGGTGTTCCGCAGCGGCTGCTGCTTCCGCCGGGGCAGGGGGCGCATCTTCTACTTCCGACCCGGCCACGAGACCTACCCGACCTACCACCAGGCCACGATCCAGCGGGTTATCGCCAACGCCGTCGGCTGGGCTGCGCCGGTGGCCGGTGCCGCGCCGATCCGGGCCCGCTCGGTGCCGATCGAGCCTTTGGGCTAGGAACTCGTCGGCGAAAAGATTGGAACCTTCGCGCCAGCGAGGCTTTTGCAATGCAGCATCGGCGTCGTGCCGGTGCTGCAGCGTAGCAGGAGCCTGCTGCGCCTGCCCACCCTGGAGAGGAGAACCACGATGGCGCAGAGCGCGAAAACGGCCGAGAAGGCTGCCTCTACCGTCAAGAACGCCACCGAGCAGACGGCGGAGCGGGGCCGCGAGGCCATGGACCAGGCAACCGAGCTTGCGCACGAGACCGCCGAGCGGGCCGAGGGTGGCCTCCGCCGTGGCCTCCAGGTGGTCGAGCGGGCCGCCGGCGGTGCCGCCGAGATGCAGCGCGAGGTGGCGCAGCGCTCGGCCGACGGCACTGCCGAGATCGGCCAGACGCTGACCCGGCTGTGCCAGGAGCAGACCCGGCAGAATGTCCAGACTTGGACGGCACTCATGGGTGCGGTCGACTGGGACCAGGTGGTCAAGGCCGTGGACTGGGAGCGCGTGACCCAGATCCAGGGCGAGTATCTGCGCCTCAGCCTGGAGCGCGGCGCCCGGCTCACCCAGCGCTATTTCGAGGTCGGTCAGTCCGTCCTCGGTACGGCCAACGCCGCCTTCCAGCGCCAGGCTCAGAAGGCGGCCTGACGCCATCGGCAGCGCGCGAACGTACCTGCGTGAGAAAGCCACGGCCGTACCTTCGGGTGCGGCCGTGGCCGTTTGTACCTCTGCCAAGACAGGCTGAACCGCCGGCGGCAGGGATGGCCCGATGCCGTCATGCTGGGTTCGTGCGTGCGCGCCGAGGTTTGAGGTCGGGAGCCTCGGGTTCCTTTCCGCGACGGGCCGGCTCGGGTCCAGACGTGCACGCGGCCACTAGACAGGGAGAGCGCCGGTGACCGGCCAGCTAAGCTCTTGGGTTCGAACGTGCGCGCGGAAGCCTCACCCAGAGCCGGGCGGTAGGGTTCGTTCGTGCACACGGGCGTGTTGGATTCACCGGCGCGCGGCGGTCCCTTGGGTTCGAAGGTGCGCGCCGGCACGGCGCGTTCACCGTCGCCCGGACCGATCAGGCCCGCGGCCCTGGCCTTGCGGTGCGCGAGGTAGTCGCGCAGGGCGCGGCCGGTGGCGGTGGCGGCAGCCGCCTGGCAGCGCAGCGTAGCGCCGAGGGCGCCGACGTTCGGTGGCTGCCAGAGGTTGCTGCCATGGCGGCGCCCGGCACCGCTGGGGCCGGTGTCGGTCATGACCTCGGCCTCGATCCGATCCGCCCGGGTCTCGCGCCACACGTCGACCGCGACGGCCGCTGCGAGCTTGCGCTCGAGCGCGTCCGCGGGGCCGATGC
>JAPJRA010000220.1 GCA_030824835.1 Geminicoccaceae bacterium
TCGTTGTACAGAAAGGTCAGCTCCTCGCCCCACGCCATCCACATGGCGAAGCGCGAGGCGAGCATGATGCTGACCGTCGTCTTCAGACTTTGCGGCCAAGTCTCCGTCGGACCGAGCGGTGAGCGCGACCAATCGTGGGCGGCCATTCTGGCGCCCATCTCTCCCCCGCCGGCGAAGATTCCGCGCACGATCGACCCCGCTGCCACTGATTGTCGAACCCCAGCCAAGTCGATCTAGATTGACTGGTCAACTCGATCAATCGGCCTGCGCCCGTCATGCCTCCAGCCGACCGCCCCCCGTGTCGAGCCAAAGGGCGAAGGCGCGGCCGACACTCACCAGATGGCGGCGCATCGCCTCCTCGGCGGCGACGCCATCGCGGGCGCGGATCGCCTCCATCACCGCCACGTGCTCGGCCGCGGAATTGTCCGGCCGGCCGGTCAGGCCGAACTGGGCTCTCGACAACGGCGACAGTCGGCGCCGCAGCGCATGGGCAGCGTCGGCCAGGAAGCTGTTGTGCGACCCGTTGTGGATGGTCGCGTGGAAGACTTGGTTGGAGACGTGGATCCATTCGAGGTCCTGCGCGTGCAGGGCTTCGTCGCACTCGGCCCAGGCGAGCTCGAGCTGGACGCGCTCGGCGGCCGACATCTTCACCGCGGCCAGCCGCGTGCAGGCTGCCTCGACCTCGCCCATGGCCTCGAACAGCTCGGCCAGTCGCGCCGGATGCAGGCTCGCCACGACGGCGCCACGGTGCGGGCGGAGATCGACCAGCTCCATGGCTGCCAGCTGCTTCAACGCCTCCCGCACCGGCGTGCGCGAGACGGCGAAGCGTTGGGCCACGGACACTTCGTCCAGACGCTGGCCCGGAGCGAGCTCACCGCTCAGGATGGCGTGGGCGATCGCGTCCTTGAGCGTGTCCGCGCGCGTCCGCCGCGTCTGCCCCACCACATCCGCCGCCATGGCCCCTGCCGTCACCCGCCACTCCTGCTGCCCGCTCTCTTGGGTGTCCTGTCTACAGGGATGGCCTGGGCGGTCAATCCGCTCGCGGCTGCGGAACGGCCGTCAGGTCCTCGCCGACACTCGTAACCATGGGTTGGCCCAGAATCCGTTGTAGAGCCGTGGCATCGACCGTCATGGCCACAAACGGTATGGTTGCATAGGATACTACACGCTCGATTCCTGGACCATCAAGAACGCCATCGGCACCGCGTGCGACACCCAGCGCCCGATAGAGCGCCTCGCGGGCGGCAGCGATGGCGGCCTCGCCGCCCGGCGGCGTGCCCGCGGGGGCGAAGCCGACAATGACCGACACGGAGCCCGATCGCCGGGCGCGCTCGACGAGATCCGCTCCGGACGTCGCCATCCGGCCCTCCTTCGCGTCTGGCCACCCCTGCAGCATCGCCATAGACACCAGCGCCCCCAGCAGCAGGCCCCGCCGGGCGCCGCGTCGCATCACTTGCAGCCGGTGGCCGGCGAGCGCAGCACGTTGAGGGCGGCCAAGACGTTGATGCGTCGCTTGGTGACGCCTCCCCGGCTCACCTTGACGCCGGTGCATTCCAGCGCCGCCTGGATCTCGTTCACCGAGGCATTGGGCTTGGCCTGCTTCAGGATCGCCCAGGCGCCGGCGACGTGCGGCGTCGCCATCGAAGTGCCGCTCATCCGCTGATAGCCACCCGGAACGGCCGCATAGATGTCCGAGCCCGGTGCCATCAAATCGATCAGCTTCGAGTGGTTGGAGAAGTCGGACACCTTGTCCTTCTTCGTGGTGCTGCCAACCGCCACAGCCGTCGAGATGCAGGCCGGCGCGCTGATGGCACCGTCGGCGTAGCCGTTGCCGGAGGCGATCACGGTCGCGATGCGCGCGGACCGCAGATTGTCGATGATGGCCTTGACGGCAGGCAGTTTCCCGTCACAGGGCGAGCTGTAGAGATCGCTAGTGCCGAGACTCAGATTCGCCGATGCGATCTTGTATTTCTTGCGCAGCTGATAGACCCGCTCAAGACCAGAGATGATATCGGAATAGTAAGCACCGGGACTGCCGCCGATATTGCTGTAGATCTGGATGCTGATGATCTTGGTATCGCGGGCCACACCCTTCAGGCTCGACGCATTGCCGGCGGCGATGGAAGCGACGTGGGTGCCATGCTCGCAATCGAAGATCGTGCAGTTCTTCCCCGACCCGGCCACGGTCGAGCTTTGGACGCCACCCGGGCAGAGCGACTTCGCCCCCTCGCTCTTGTTGGTTGTCGAATAGCAGGCCTCGGAGACCACCTTGCCCTTGAGCATGGGATGCTTCTTGGCAACGCCGGTATCAAGGATGGCCACCACCTGCCCCTTGCCACTGAAGCCACGCGCCGCCGTCTGGTCGGCCTTGATCAGCGGGACGCTCTGGGTGAGCGCCAGTGGCACGACAACGTCCTCCTGCACCGTCGCCACCCGCGAGTCGGCCAGCAGCGATTCGAGACCTGCGGCGTCGGTGTCGACGACCATGAAAGGAATGGACTCGAACTTGGTCACCTTGCGCTGCCGCAGGCCGGACACCACCGCGTCCTGGACACTCGCCAGCCTCGCGCGCTGTGCTCCGACCGCGGATGCGGTCAGCTGGTCCTCCGGCACCGCCGGGCCGGCGAGGCCGACGATGACCCGCATCCCGCCGCGCTGGCGCGCCGCCTGGACCATGACCGCGGCACCGGCACCGCCACGGGCCTGGACGGTGATCGGCGCCTCAGCCGGCGCCCCCTGTGCCGAGGCGGCAATGCCCGCCGTACCGATCGCCCCCGCCATGGCGGCCACCCCGAGCAGCACGTGGACAAACCCTCGACCACCGCCAACGTCGCCCATGCCCATCCCGCTTGCTCCTTGCAGCCCGTTTGATATTTGAGGAATTTGCGACCGGAGATAGGGCGATTACCGAATGAGATGAAACGATTGGTTCGGAAAGTCGCCGGCTGCCAGCCGCGACGCCAGCCGCTCTTGCTGTTTATCTATCGAACAAGCGGCGTCAGCTATGTGTAGTTCTTCACAGCCGCGGGACAAGCTTTCGCCTGGCAGATCGGTTACCCAGAATTCCGGCTGCAGCGCTGTCGACACATTTGTCGGGCTGCCACGAAGGAGGCATGTTCCGCTTATGGATGGCAAATCGACCACGATGAACCAGGAGCCCGGCACCCTCCTCACCAGCGGCCGCCAGCCTCCGATCGAGATCGGCCTGGCCGACAAGAGCCCGTTGGTCGTGGCCGCCATCAAGCATCTGCTGACCCAACGGGACGGCATCAGTCTCGCGGTCACCGCCAGCGACGGCGAGCGCTTCCTGGATGCCGTGCGGCGGCGCCACTTCGATGTCGGCATCATCGGCTGGGTGATGCCCTACCTGGACGGGCGCGGCGTCCTCGAGGCCTTGAAGCAGGTGGCGGGTGCGCCCCGAATCATCGTCTATACCGGCGATGCCGATCCCACCCTGCCGCGGCGGGCGATGCTGCTGGGCGCGGCCGCGTTCGTGTCCAAGCGCGAGGCGCCGGAGCGGCTGCTCGATGCGATCGAGGCCGTGGCCCGTGGCCAGATGGTGTTCCCGTTCGTCGACGTCCATCGCCTCAGCGACGATCCGCTGAGCGGGCTGAGCCCGCGCGAGCGCGGCCTGCTAGCCGAGCTGGGCAGCGGCCGGACCAACGCCGAGCTCGCGCGCAATCTCGGTGTCTCGGTCAACACCGTGAAATTCCATCTTCGCAATCTGTTCGATAAGCTGCAGGTCCGCAGCAGGGCACACGCCGTACAACTCTGGCACGAGAACCGGCGTTGAGCAACCGATTATCTAAGAATGAATACCCATCAAATCAGCATGGCCGTGCAACGTTTGAGATACGTAATTCCACCGCAGCGATATGGCGGCACTAGTCCTTCCGTGGCATAGACAGACGGTTATCTTCCAGCCCGCTCCCCGGGGAAACGCCATGGACAAGACAACACCATCCACGAGAAGCATGAGAAGCGCCTGGGACATTTGCCAGCGCACGCGGCGTCCGCACGGCGTGGAGGCGGATATCCTCGTGCTGGCCCTGCTTTACGGGGCCGGTCTGGGTGCCGCCCGGGCGGTCACCACGATTCACGAAGGCGCCCAGGCAGAGCACGTGCAGACGGCACGCCTGTTCGCGGCCCTGCAGATCAAGCTTCGCCGTGAGCCCGACTGTCTGACCTGCACGACGCCGGGTGCATTCAGCCTGTTGCTGTCGAGCCTGCCGCTCGCCTGGGCCAAAGCGCTGAAGGCCTGCCACGAGCCTCCCGCCGTCGCCGCCAGACCTGCGCTCGCCCGTATCGCGGTCGACAGGAGGATCGCGACGCGCCAGCGCCGGGACCTGCCCTCGCTCGCCGACATGGAAGCGGTCGGCAACGCCTGACGAGCTTCGATCAGCGCAACCATACCCGTTCGGGTAGGGCCGCCGCCACCTGAAAGACATTCCCCGCCCGTCCAGGTGACCGTCACCGTCGGGCCGACCTTCCTCTAGTCTCGGGCCTAAGGAAATGGCCTCGAGCCACAGGGAGGTGCCGGAATGAGCAGTCCGGCTGCCGGGATTGGTCCGGCTGCACCACAGTTCATCTATGAGCTGCGCAATGTCACCGAAGCCGCTGCCCGCGCTGCGTGGGACTGGATCGGCCGCGGCGACAAGGAGCGCGGCGACGGTGCCGCCGTCGACGCGATGCGCACGGCGTTGGATCGGCTGGCCTTCGAAGGCGTCGTCGTCATCGGCGAAGGCGCCAAGGACGAGGCGCCGGAACTCTACCAGGGTGAAATCGTCGGCGGGTTGCGGGGCGGTGCCTGCCACGACGTCGCGGTCGACCCGGTCGAGGGAACCACCTACCTCGCCAAGGGCCTAACCAACGCCATGGCCGTGATCGGCCTGGCGCCACGCGGGACGATGTTCGATCCGGGCCCGTGCTACTACATGGAAAAGCTCGCGGTACCCGCCGCCGCCAAGGAGGCGCTGGACCCGTCCTGGCCGACCGAGCGCAAGCTGCGCCGGCTGGCTGAGGTGCTGGGCAAGCCGCTCAGCAAGCTCACCGTGTTCGTGCTCGAGAAGCCGCGCCACAACCGGCTGGTGGCGGAGATCCACGCCGCCGGGGCGCGGGTATCGCTCTACCCGGCCGGCGACGTCGCCGGTGCCATCATCGCCGCCATGGGCGACGGCCAGATCGACGCGCTGATGGGGACGGGCGGCACGCCCGAGGGCATCCTCTCGGCCTGCGCCATCCGCGCGATCGGTGGCGGCTTCTGGGGCCGACTCGACCCGCAGCTCGCCACCGAGACGGCCAATGTGCACGCCGCCGGGCTCTCGACCGAGCGCTGGTACCGGGTCGAGGAGCTGGTGATGTCGCCGGACACCCTGTTCTGCGCCACCGGCATCACCACCGGCCTGCTGTTCGAGGGCGTCGAGCACAGCGAGTCCGGTTACCGCACGCAGACACTCATGATCTCGGGGATCACCGGCGAGCGCCAGTTGCTGACCAGCTGGCTGCCCGCCCACCCGCTCAAACGGGAGGCCTGACCCATGCCCTTGAACCGCGTCGTCGACCGTCCGGTCATTCTCGGTATCGTCGGCGACTCCGCGGCCGGCAAGACGACGTTCACGGCCGGCATCGCCGCGATCCTGGGCGCCGATCGCGTCGCCAGCATCTGCAGCGACGATTATCACCGTTACGGCCGCAAGGAGCGTGCCGAGCGCAAGATCACCGCCCTGCACCCGGACTGCAATTACATCAACATACTCGAACAACACTTGAAATTGCTGCGTCAGGGGCAGCCGATCCTGAAGCCGATCTACAATCATCATGACGGCTCTTTGGGTGCTCCCGAATATGTCGAGCCCAAGCCCTATATCATCGTTGAAGGACTGCTCGGCTACCATACCAGGGCGATGCGCGAGTGCTACGACGTCAAGCTCTACCTGGAGCCGTTGGAAGAGTTGCGCATCAAATGGAAGATCCAGCGGGACATGGCCAAGCGTGGCTACACCCGTGAGCAGGTCCTGGCGCAGATTGCCGAGCGCGAGCACGACACCCAGGCCTTCATCCGGCCCCAGCGAACTTTCGCCGATATCATCGTCACCTTCTATCCGCCGGCGGAAAAAGCTGAGGAGACCGGTGCCAAGCTCAACGTGCGCCACATCCTGCGTCCCACCCTGCCGCACCCGGACCTGAGCCCGATCCTCGAGCGCGGTGCCAACTCGGGCCTGCTGCTTGAGCTGTCGCGCGACACCGACGGCAAGCCGGTCGACATGCTGGAGATCCACGGCGACATCGCCCGGGGCCGGGCCGAGCGGCTGGAGGAGCTGCTCTGGTCGCTGATCCCCGAGGCCAGCCACATGCGCGCCAATGTCGGCACATTCGATGGCGGCCGCCAGATGAGCCATCCGCTGGCGCTGACCCAGCTGCTGATCGCCTATCACATGGTCAAGGCGGCACTCGGCCAGCACGCTGTCTGATCGGAAGGGAGCATGACCATGACCTCACCCTCC
>JAPJRA010000221.1 GCA_030824835.1 Geminicoccaceae bacterium
GTCGGCGACCACGTCCTCGACCTTCCTGCCGTCGAGGTCGACCGCGGTGATCAGCTGGCCCATGGTCTGGTTGTCGAGCTTGAACTTGCGGATCGCGGCGTAGGCGCCCGGCCATTTCTCCTCGCCGCCGGCCCAGCCCACCTTCTTGATCCAGCCGTGCGGCTTGCCGCAATCATGGGTGGCGTCGGGATTGCTGCCCCAGCTGGCATCGTTGTAGCAGGCGTCGGTATAGTCCGGGAACTGGACCCACTCGCCCTCGAACTTCACCGGCGCCCAGTGGGGCGTGTAGATCCAGCCCATGAACGGCGCCTTGCGCTCGTAGGCGCTCTGCAGCTCGGCGAAGAGAGCGGCGTCCGTGCCGGCGTGGACGACCTCGAACGGCAGGTCCAGGGCCTCGACCCGCTCCTCGTCGAACCCGCCCCAGGTCACCGGCCCGCTGAGGTAGCGGCCCTTGGGGGCGGTCTCCGGCGTGCTGAAGGCCTCCGCACAGGCGGGCTCCTTAAGCGCCTCCCAGTTCGGCAGGCCGGGGCACTTCTCCTTCATGTAGAGCGGGTACCACCACTCCTCCTTGGCCTCCATGCCGGTCTCGCCGAGGTCGACCGTCTTGCCGGTGGCGAGCGAGGCGTCGAGCGCGTCCTTGCCGGTGGTCTGCCAGATCTCCATGGCCACATCGAGATCGCCGGATTCCAGCCCCGGGAACTGGGCGAGGTAGTCGGCCTGGACATACTCGACATTGTAGCCGGCGCTCTTCAGCGCTTCCCCCATGAGCCGGGTGGTGATCAGCTGGCCGGTCCAGTCGTGCAGCGTGAGCTTGATCGGGTCGGTCGAGTCGGCGGCACGGGCGGCGCCCGCGAGGCCGAGACAGGCGATGGCCGCGAGGATGGCCGAATTCTTGCGCTGGCTGAGCATGTCCACTCCGTCGACGGTGCCGGCCGCGCTTGTGTCGGCGGCTTCGGGTGGGCAGCTTCCGCGCCCGCCACCCGCCTCGTCAACCTCCAACCGACATCGGGCGCACGGCCGGACGCTGTCTCAGCGATGCTTGATGAACGTCCCGCCCTGCAGCTCGGCCACGGCCTGCTGCAGCTCGGCCTGGGTGTTCATGACGATCGGGCCGTACCAAGCCACCGGCTCCTCGAGCGGCCGGCCGGAGATCAAGAGGAAGCGGATGCCCTCCTCGCCGGCCTGCACGGTGACCGCGTCGCCGGTGCCGAAAACGATCAGCGAGCGGTCGGCGGCCTGCTCGCGGCGCAAGACCTCGCGGCCGTCGACCTCGTGCTCGGTCAGCACGCCGCGAGGAGCGGAGGCGTCGCGGAAGGTGCCGGAGCCGGCGAAGACGTAGGCGAAGGCGCTGTGCCGGTCGGCCACCGGCAGGGTCTTGCGCACGCCGGGCGGGACCGAGACGTCGAGGTAGCGCGGCTCGGCGGCGATGCCGTCGACCGGGCCGCTCCTGCCCCAGAACTCGCCGCAGACGACGCGCACGGCAGTGCCGTCATCGTCGATGATCGTCGGGATCTCGCTGCCCTGCACGTCCTGGTAGCGGGGCCTCGTCATCTTGAGCGCTGAGGGCAGGTTGGCCCACAGCTGGAAGCCGTGCATCCGGCCCTGGGCGTCGCCCCGTGGCATCTCCTGGTGCAGGATGCCGCTGCCGGCGGTCATCCACTGCACGTCGCCCGCACCCAGCGTGCCGCGGTTGCCCAGGCTGTCGCCATGGTCGACCGTGCCCGCCAGCACGTAGGTGATGGTCTCGATGCCGCGATGCGGGTGCCAGGGGAAGCCCGCCAGATAGTCGGCCGGGCGGTCGTTCCTGAAATCGTCGAACAGCAGGAACGGATCGGTCTCGCTGGTCTCGCCGAAGCCGAAGCCGCGCCGCAGCTTGACCCCGGCGCCCTCCATGGTGGGACGGGACTGGGAGATGCGCTTCACCGGTCGGATGGACATGGCGGCCTCGTGCCTGGTGGTTCGGTTGCGCAGCGTATGTGAGGGCCGCTCACCGGGTGTTCCAGGCGCAAGGACAGTCCAGAGGCTTGCAGCGCTGCAGACGCAGGATTGCATCGACGCACGCGGGCTCCTTGCGCCAGCATGGGCGGGCAGAGGGAGAGCAGCATGAAACCGAGAATCAGGGTGCTGACGCTGGCGGTGGGCGACCTCGACCGGTCGCTGGCCTTCTACCGCGACGGGCTAGGCCTGCCGAGTGGCGGGGTGATCGGGCAGGAGTTCGAGGACGGCCTGGTCGCCTTCTTCGAGCTGGAGGGTGGGCTGACCCTGGCCCTCTTCCCGCGCGCATCGCTGGCCAAGGACGCGGCGATCGTGCCGACCGCGGCGCCGCTGGGCGCCGTGTCGATCGGCCATGTGGTGGGCTCCAGGGAGGAGGTCGACAGGGTCATGGCGCAGGCGGCGCGGGCGGGGGCGGTGGTGACCGATCCGGCGCGGGACCGCTTCTGGGGTGGCTATGGCGGCTACTTCCATGATCCGGACGGGCATCTGTGGGAGATCGCCTGGAACCCGGCCTGGGCCGCGCCCGACTGATGCCGGGTGCCGCTATATGCCGGGCTGGGCCTGCGGCTGATGCCCTGCGGCTAGCGCCACCTACTGCACCCGGCCCCTGGCCTCGACCTTGAACACCCGCTCGACCCGGTCGCCGCGGACGCCGTAGATCGTATCGTGCAGGTTGGTCACGGCGCAGGCGTGGTTCGGAATGATGCTGACTCGCTCGCCGATCCGCGGCCGGGCGTTGCTGGCGCTGCAGTCGACATGGCCGTGCTCCTCGCTGAACTTGGCCAGCACGAGCTGCGGGTACTCGAGGATCAGGCCGTAGCCCTCCAGGCCCAGCGCGTCGGAGGAGAAGGTCTTCGAGCCGGTGTCGAGGATGGCCCTTCCGTCGGTCGGGCGCGAGACCACGGTGGCCAGGACGCGCATGGCGCAATCGTCCAGCGTGCCGCGCTCGCGGGCCTGATCACGGTCGAGATAGATGTAGGTGCCAGGCCGGTGCTCGGTGGCGACCGCGACCTCGTGCGCGCGGAAGAGGTCCGGCGTGCCGCCGGTGCTCACCACCGCGGGCGCCAGTCCGGCATGGCCCAGCTCGGCCACGGCCTCGGCGAGCCAAGCCGCGGTGACTTGTGTCTGACCACGGGCCGGGTAGGTCATCAGGCCCTCGAAGCGCAGGCCGCGCAGTCCGGCCACCTGACGCGCCAGCTCGACGGCCTCGACAGGCGTCTGCACGCCGCAGCGCTCGCCGCCGGTGTCGCATTCGATCAGCACGGGCAGGACCAGGCCGGCCGCGCCCATCGCGGCATCGAGCTCGCCGGCCACGACCGCATTGTCGAGCGTGACCGACAGGCGGGTCCGCCGGGCCAGCGCGACGAGGCGCTGCAGCTTGGCGTGGCCCAGCAGATTGAAGGTGAGCAGGATGTCGGCGATGCCGCCATCGGCCATCACCTCCGCCTCACCCAGCTTCTGGCAGGTGATGCCGACGGCACCCAGCTCCATCTGCCGGCGGGCCAGAGCCGGGATCTTGTGGGTCTTGATGTGCGGGCGGAGCTTGAGCCGGTGCGCGTCGGCATAGTCTTGCGCCCGCCGCAGGTTGGCCTCGGCGCGATCAAGGTCGATCAGCACCGCCGGCGTGTCGAGATCGTCGATCGTCCAGGCCATGCTCCGCCTCCGCCTGCCCGTACCGAGCTGCTGTCATGCCGGGCTCGCGGGCCGCTTGGCAAGGGCCGCGCGCCGGCGGTCGCGCGGTGTGATGGAGCGCACATGAAATCTCGACGATTAATCGCATACTCTGAGGCAGCGAGGCAACGTCGACGCCATAGACGCGCAGGGCTGGTGTCGCGGCAGGTTGACATGAGCGTCGCAGGGCCGGAAATCACCCGTTTACCGCCGGGCTGGCATCGCCTCAGCCCGGCCGTTCGGGCCGAAGCTGCGATCGAGCGACTGCGGAGAACCTGATGCCGCCTTTCCCGCCTGTGCCACGGCGAACTGCTCTGGGTACGGTTGCCGCCATCGGATCCCTGCCGTTCCTCGATCTCGTTCCCGAGGCGTGGGCCGCGGAATCAGGACTGCGCCTGGGGCCGGCCGAGCCGTTCAGCTTCGAGCTGCTGATCGATCGTGCCCGCGCCCTGGCGGCGCAGCCCTACGTGCCGCCGCCGATGCCGGCGCCGGACGTCGTCAAGCGCATCGACTACGACGCGCACGGCAAGCTTCGCTTCCGGCCGGAATACGCCCTGTTCGGCGACGGTCCCGGCGCGTACCCGGTAACGTTCCAGTTCCTGGGCGGGTTCTTCCCCAAATCGGTCAGGATGCACGCGGTCGAGGACGGGCAGGCGCGCGAGATCGTCTACTCGCCCGACTATTTCACGGTCACGCCCGACAGCCCGGCGCGGGAGCTGCCGCCCGACGCCAACGGCTTCGCGGGCTTCTGGATCCAGGAGAGCCGGCTGCAGTCCGACTGGACCAAGCGCGAGCCTTGGGCCACCTTCCTGGGCGCCTCCTACTTCCGGGCGGTGGGCGAGCTGGGGCAGGTCGGCATGTCGGCGCGCGGCCTCGCCCTGAACGTGGCCAGCAGCACGCCCGAGGAGTTCCCGGATTTCGTGGCGCATTGGATCTCGCCGGCGGCCAGCGAGTCCGACCCGGTCGTCGTCCACTCGCTGCTCGACGGGCCCAGCATCTGCGGCGCCTTCCGGTTCATGATCTACCGTGACCACAAGGTGGTCATGGACATCGAGAACCATCTGTTCCTGCGCAAGGATATCGAGCGGCTGGGCATAGCGCCGCTGACGTCGATGTTCTGGTACGCGGAATACGGTCGCGAGAAGATGGCCGACTGGCGCCCCGAAGTGCACGATTCCGACGGTCTGGCGATCTGGAACGGGGCAGGCGAGCGGATCTGGCGGCCGCTCAACAACCCGACCCGCATCTTCCACACGAGCTATCTCGACCAGACCCCGAAGGGCTTCGGGTTGATCCAGCGCGACCGGGTGTTCGACCATTATCTGGACGGCGTGGGCTACGATCGCCGGCCGTCGACCTGGGTCGAGCCCCTGGGCGACTGGGGCAAGGGCATGGTCCAGCTGGTCGAGATTCCGACTGACGACGAAATTCACGACAATATCGCGGCCTACTGGCTGACCGATCAACCGACCAAGGCCGGTGATTCGTTCACCTATCATTACCGCCTGCACTGGGTGGCCGATCAGCCTTACTTTCCCGGCGATCAGCTGGCGCATGTGGTTGCCACGCGCATGGGCAGAGGCGGCCAGCCGGGCAAGCCACGTCCACCCGGTATCTTCAAGTTCACGGTCGAGTTCCTGGGTGGATCACTGGGCAACCTGCCCTTCGGCGTCCTGCCGGAGCCGTCGATCTGGGTCGGCCGGGGTGAGGTCTCCCTGGTGCAGATGGAGGCCGTTCCGGACAATGTGCCCGGTCACTGGCGGCTGTTCTTCGATCTCAAGGTCGACGGCAACGAGCCCGTGGACATGCGTGTGTACCTGCGGCAGGGTGACAAGGTGCTCAGCGAGACGTGGCTCTATCTCTTCGAGCCGCAGATCCTCCGTGGATTGTGGCCGAGCTGACCACCTGGCGACCGTGCCGGACGGCCGTCGAGCCGTTGGGGATGGACGTCAGGCGTCTTCGGCGGCGACGCGGCTAAGTGCCATGGCGTTCATGGGCGCGCAGATCCGGATCCGCCCGTCGGGCGTCCGCAGCTCGTCCGCCGCGGTGTCCTCCGGCCCGCCGGCCTGCAGCAGATAGAGCCGGTCGAGACCCGCGGGCGCCAGGTTGCGCCACAGCTCCAGTCCCGCCGCGAGATCGGCCGGACGCCCGGGCCCGACCGCCGCCAGGGCGCTCAGCCGGCCACGCGCCTCGAACAGCAGCGGTGCCGCGCGCAGCAGTGGCAGCAGGGTATGGCTGTCTGCCGGCCAGCGCAGAAGCAGCTGGCGATGGCTCTCGGCCGAGATCTGCACCGTGGCACCCCAGGCACGCTTGGTACGGAAGACGCCGTCGCGGAGGGAGGGTGTCGTTCCGCCCAGGTCGACGACGGTCAATCCCAGGGTCGCGGCCACGTCGAACGTGGCGATGTTGACCGCGAATTGCGGGCTCGGCTTCACGTTCTGCGGCCAGCTCGGGTGTACCGCCTCGACCAGGGCGCGCAACTCGCCGCCGGTGACGCGAACGAGACCGCCGGCCACCGCCCGTCCCGCGTGCCGGACCCAGATGATGCCACCGCCATGCCGGAAGTGGCGGCGCAGCTCCGGCGGCTCGCGCAGCACCGCCAGCGGGCCGAATCGCTGCCGGACGAACGGTACATAGAACTCATGGTAGAAGCGGTCGAAGTCGTCCGGCTCACGCGAGAGCGCCCAGCTGTATCCGGACTCGAAGGTGCGCCGCGCGTCACGGCGGACATTGTAGGTGGCGGCGCCCAGTGTCGCATCGACGCCGGCGCCGATGCCCAGGCGAAAGCTCACCAGCGCCGGCACCTTGAGGTAGCGATCGCC